>DATFXC010000074.1:0-13757 GCA_035258625.1 Candidatus Udaeobacter sp.
AAGGCGGTTTACGAAATCGGTTACGAATTAAACAATCGCCCAAGCTGGGTGGTCATCCCGATTCGCGGGATTAAACACATTTTGCAAACGGGATGAAAATCATCCACAGATTCCGCGAACCATCGCAGTATAAAAATCGAATTGCATAAATCTGTGTAAATCTGCGTAATCTGTGGAAGAGCAAAAAGTCTATGAATCAAGATCTTGACCAAATCGACAAGGACATCGCAGCAAAGCATCTTTTGAAACATCCGTTCTATCTCGCGTGGACTCGCGGGGAGCTGAGCAGGGAGGTGCTGGCGGATTATGCGCGGCAGTATTACCACCATGTTGCGGCATTTCCGACTTATCTCTCGGCGGTGCACGCGAGGTGCGACGATCAGGCAACACGCAAAGAATTGCTTAACAACTTAATCGACGAGGAGGCTGGCTCGCCGAATCACCCCGAGCTTTGGCTAAAGTTTGCCGAAGGGCTCGGCGTTTCTGCTTTGGACGTACGCCAATCGGAAGAGCGGCCGGAAACAAAAAACTTGATCGACGCTTTCCGATTAGTGTGCCGCGACGGATCGACCGCAGAAGGTCTCGCGGCGCTTTACGCGTATGAAAGTCAAATCCCGGCGATCTGCGAGTCCAAGATTGAAGGGCTGAAAAAATATTACGGTTTCAGCAATCCTGTGCATTACCAGTATTTCACTGTTCACATCGAAGCTGACCGCGAACACTCCGCCGTCGAGCGAAAGATGCTGACCGCACACGTCGGCAAACAGAACTTTGAATGTGTGAGAGCGTCAGTGAGTCGCGTTCTGGAAGCGCTTTGGCACATGCTTTCTGGCGTCTGCCGGCGACACGCGATTACGTGCTGACGGCACTCACACGGCGCTACAATTATCGCGGTCGCAAAACCAGGAACGAGCGCGCCCGGTGACGGCAAACCGACAAGACTTGCGGCTGGTTCGGGTCAAGCGAGGCAGCGATTTGGTTGTAGTCGGAAACTGACGTGACCGGCTGTTGATTGATTTCTTCAATCACATCGCCTCTTTGTAATTCCGCCACACCGCTGTCCGGATCGACTCCCGTCACCAATACTCCTTGCACATTGGGCGGCAGATCAAGCTGCCGCGTCTTTTCTGGGGTGAGTTCGTCCACGTGAATTGATGCGAGTGGACTATCAACTGTTCCCTGGTCGTTAGGCTGTCGCGGGGCTTGTGGCTGCTGCTGGTTTCCGCGAGGAAGAACGCGGGCGCTTTCGTAATCAATTGGTTGCTCTTTAATCTGCGTTTTTACCGTTAAGGGTTTTCCGTTGCGGACGATTTGAAGCTCTACCTGTTTATCCAACGGCGCTTGGGCGACTAGTGCGCGAAGCGCCCTGAAATTCTTCACGTCGCGTCCATCGAACTTGCGAATGACATCGCCGGGCTGGAGGCCTGCCTGTTCTGCGGGAGACCCGGAAACTATTTCGCCCACAGTTACACCTCCTGTGTCCGAGTCGCCAGCGCCACGCTGCGACGCTCCGGTCTGGATCCCGAGATATCCGCGAATGATGCGTCCGTGTTTTAACACACTTTCCAAGACACTGCGGACGGTGTTGGATGGAATCGCAAAGCCGATTCCTTGCGAACCGCCACTGCTAGAAACAATTTGTTCGTTAATGCCGACTACTTCCCCTCGCACGTTGATTAATGGCCCACCGCTGTTCCCTGGGTTGATTGCGGCGTTAGTTTGCAGCAAATCGCCGCGAAGATCAGTGCTGTTCGGTTCTCCTTTCCAGCTGATAATTCCGTCTGTCACTGTCTCTTGGAGGCCAAACGGATTGCCGATGGCGAGAACAGAATCTCCCGGTTGCACCGTGTCGGAGTCAGCTAAGACCAGTGGTTTAACGCCCGGGTTGTCAATCTTGAGCACTGCCAGATCGAGCTGCGAGTCCGCGCCGATCAACTGGGCTTTCTTTGTACGACCATCGCTCAACTGCACCTCTATCTGGTCCACCTGATCGACGACATGAGTGTTAGTGATGATGTGGCCTTCATTGGTGACAATCACTCCGGAGCCTAGTGAATTTTGCACAAGCGCCTCATCGCGCGGGTTGCGTCGACCTTGACCCCTTGGGTTGCCGAAGAAAAACTCGAACGGGTCGAGACCGTACTCCCGGCGAACGCCGACCTTCTTGGAGGTCTTAACCGCTACAACCGCGGGAATCACACTCTTCACAAGCGCACGCCGCTCTTGGCTCAACGCTTCAAGCGATACAACTTGTTTTGGATTGACCGCCGATTCGGAAGCAAACGTATACTTTTCCGGTGTGCGCCCGGATGAAACCTTTAAACCGCCATGTTTAAGGCGGTAATCGTAGAGCAACGAAATTCCTGCGCTCAGCAGCAGCACAAAAAGCAAGAATTTTGCGAGGTTTTTCATCAACTAACGTGGGAGAAACTTTGTCCCTGTTGTTCGACAATCAAACGCCGGAAACGTTGATTGTCATGCAGCTCCAGCCGCGGGTCCATTTCGAAGATCGACATGGCAGCCGCACGGGCGCGCCACATCAGGTCTGCATCGCGTTTCAAATCGCCAATCTTTAGCGCCGGCACGCCGCTTTGCGCTGTGCCGAGCACATCGCCGGGGCCGCGCAATTCCCAGTCCGCTTCGGCCACGTCAAATCCGTTTGTCGTTCGTTCCAAAACCGCGAGCTTCGCCGACGCTTCTCTCGCCTGATTGGAGCTCAACAAAATGCAGTAAGATTTATGCTCGCCACGGCCGATCCGGCCCCGAAGTTGGTGGAGCTGCGCCAGGCCGAAACGCTCGGCATTTTCAATCAGCATCATGGTCGCGTTGGGTACATCGACGCCCACCTCTAGCACAGTCGTACTGATCAAGGCGTTGGTGTCGCCGCGCCGAAAACGCTCCATGATTTGCTGTTTCTCCGGCGCCGGTACGCGGCCGTGAAGCAATTCACAACGGAACGGATGCAAGCGTTCACGCCACAACTTGTATTCCGCCGCGGCGGCCTTCGCGTCCAGTTTCTCGCTTTCGTCGATCAACGGATAGATCACATAGAGCTGACGTCCCCTCTCCAATTCCGTTCGCAAATAGCTGAGCACCTCGCCCAGTTTCGATGTGTCGCGCACTGCGGTTACAATCTTTCCACGATTCCTCGGCATCTCAGTAATCGTCGAAACGTCAAGGTCGCCATAAATCGTCAGCGTCAGCGTCCGCGGGATTGGCGTCGCGGTCATCACCAGCACATCTGGCGCTGGCTCGCGCGCAGTGAGCCGCGCACGCTGCGCAACTCCAAACTTGTGTTGTTCATCAATGACCGCCAGCCCGAGGTTCGCAAACGAAACACTTTCGTAAAGCAACGCATGCGTCCCGACAATGATTTGCGGCTCGTCGTGTGCCGCCGTTTGGGGAGGGCACGCGTCTCGCGTGTGGGTTGTTGCGTCTCGCGGGGACGAACTTTCCTCAGGACGTGGCGCCTCAAAAGTTCGTGCTGTCGGGACAACAGCACCAGCACCCGGAACGGGCGCGCTCCCCAGCATTCCGCGTGAGCTCCCCGGACCCTCCGTCGGCGCAAATAGCGGCAGCGGACCGCTTTCTTCCTGGCGCGCGGCTGTTCGCAACGCGATGCGCACGCCCAGCGGTTCGAGCCAGCGCCGCAGCACATCATAATGTTGCTCGGCCAGGATTTGGGTTGGCGCCATGAACGCGGCTTGAGATCCGGCTTCAACCGCGAGAAGCATCGCCGCAATCGCGACGACGGTTTTTCCCGAGCCGACGTCGCCCTGTAGCAAACGATTCATGGGATAAATCGCCGCCAGATCGCGCCGGATTTCCGAGATCACTTTTCGCTGCGCTGCAGTCAATTCGAACGGAAGCCCCTTTAAAAATTTGTCCAGCAGCGCGCCTGAGCCGCAGTGTGCCTGGCCGGGCCGGGCAGATGACTCGAAGCGCCGCGAGGCAATCAGCATTTGCATGGCAAAGAATTCCGAGAGCACCAGATGCTCGCGCGCGGCGTCCCACGCTTCCCAACTCCCGGGAAAGTGTATCGCCCGAATTGCATCCGATCGCTCGCCGCGCACCAAACTGGCCGGGGCGATCGGTTGCCATCCTGCATCTGGAAACTCGTGCAAGACACGATGAATGATGCTTCGCAAAACACGCTGCGAAAGACCTTCGGTCGCAGGATAAATCGGGGTGATCCGCCGAAAATGGATCGATATCTCTTCGTCGTTCTCGATCACCTCAAACTCGGGATGATCCATGCAAATTCGTTTTCCGCGCAAACGCGGCTTGCCGAAAACAACGATGCGCTGACCCATGGCGATCATTTTCTGCACGTAATGCAGATTGAACCAGCGGCATACGAGCGGCTCACTCAGCGCATTGGGTCGCGATTCTTGCAACGTTGCTTCGAAAATTTTCTTCCACCCGCCAAACCGGCGCAGCGAAGTTTTGATCACCTCGCCGCAGAGACAGATGGGAACATCGCTTTCTTCTCTCGGAAAATGCGGGAACTCTGTGCGATCCTCGTGACGTCGCGGAAAATGCGTCAGCAGATCTTCCACAGTCTGACAGCCGAGCCGTCGCAGCGCGAGCAGACGCGGGCGCGGAATCCAGGTTAGTTCCTCGAGATTTGTCAATGCGTTGGTCATGCAATTCGAATTTGCCTCCATCAAACCGGTTCTGCTGCGCGCAAGCTCTCGATCCGCATACCAACCAAAGTCTCGCCGTCATATTCATCCACCCCAATGCGGAATGCGACGTCCCATGGCGGCGGTGGAAATTCATTTGCCGCGCCGTCAAAATAAACGGCACGATGATGTCGTTTGCCTTGGCGCAGGCGAAACACGAGATGTTTTTCATTCGAGACTCGCGGCGGCGCCACCGGCTCGACCCCGCGCGCAAAAAAAATCGGCTGAGGATTCCCATTTCCGAACGGCTGCAACAGTTCGTGCCAGCGGAGAAATTCGATATCGATGTTTGCGAACAGCAGCTCATGATCCAGTCGCAGCGAGCGTCGCAGAGCTTCTTCGGAAAGTAACTCCCGAGCGGTACTGCGGAACGCCTCGGCAAATTTCGGAAAATTTTCCTCTGATAACGCCAGACCGGCTGCCATTTCGTGGCCCCCGAATTTGTCGAGCGTGGCCGCGCATCGAGTCAGCGCCTCGACGAGATTTAACCCTTCGATGCTCCGTCCACTTCCTTTCCCGACGCCGTTCTCGTCGAAACCGATCACGATGGCGGGCCGATGATATTTTCGAGCAATCCGCGACGCTACGATGCCCAGCACGCCCGGATGCCAGCCGCGCGCGCCTGCCACGATGCCCGCGTCCCGCGCCCCGTGGAATTGTTTTTCGATCGTCTCAATGGCTGCAGCGAGAATTTCCTTCTCCACTTCCTGGCGTACGCGGTTTTGTTGGTCCAGCTCTATCGCCAAAGCCCCCGCCTCGTCTTCATCCTTTGTAAGCAACAGTTGCAAAGATTTCTCCGCCGTGCTCAACCGGCCCGCGGCGTTCAATCGTGGCCCTAGCCGGTAGCCAATGTCGTCGGGCAAAATGGGCTGCCGCACTCCGGCGACGTGCGTCAATTTCTTAAGACCGACGCGCGACGTGCGGCCAATTTCGATCGCGCCGCGCTGCACCAGCACGCGATTCTCTCCTACGAGCGGCACGATGTCAGCTACGGTGCCGAGCGCGACAAGATCGAGTTTTGATTTCAAATCAAACTCAGGCAGCGGCCGCGTCTTCAACAACGCATGGCAAAGCTTGAATACGATCCCAACGCTGCAGAGATAATGAAATGGTGAGGCTGAATCAGCCTTTGGATTCACGATCGCGGCGCATTTCGGCAGCTGTGATTTCGGTGAGTGGTGATCGAGCACGATAACATCCACGGCACAGTTCTTAAGCTCGGCAATCTCACCGGCCGACGCGGTGCCGCAATCAATGGCGATCAGCAAACGCGGACGGTGTTGCTCAAGACAACGTTCGACGCTTTCGCCGCTCAACCCGTAGCCCTCCTCCATGCGCAACGGCAAAAAGAGTTCCGGCGTCGCGCCGTAAGCGTGTAGCATTTCTGCCAGCAACGCCAGGGAGGTCACGCCATCTACATCGTAATCTCCAAACAGCACGACGCGTTCGCGCGAATCCAGTGCACCCAGGATCCGAGCCACCGCGGCACGCATTTGCGGGAGCAAAAATGGATCGCTCAGCGAGCTAAGACGCGGCCGCAGAAACCTTTGAACTTCGTCCGCGCTCCGAAACCCTTTCCGAAAAAGCAGTCGCGCAATGCATTCTGAGCCGCAAATCTCGTTCCACGCAATCACGCCGCCATTCAGATCTTCGCACGGCGGTAGAATCCATCGGTCCTGCACCGGCTCAGTTTATTTACTGCGCTGTGACTGACAAGATGAGGACGCAGATAGTGTCAATGATGAGTTGTGCGCGCGGAACGGATTAGCAAAAACAGCGCAGCAGCCCACACCGCGAAAGCTGTGGCGAGATCGAATCCGCATTTCTTGTTCTCAACGAATTGTTTTTGACGTGCGATCCGCTTGCATCCCTCTTAAACGTGGACAGGCATGGGTTAGGTTAGATTTCTAGATCACGCTAAGCAGCGGAGCCCGTCCAGGAAGCAGTTCGTGTTTTGCGCAAAGATCTGCGAAAGTCTGCAAGGCTTGTTTTTCTCTTGCTCCAAACCCGAATCGGAGATGTTCGTGGTAATAACGATCAAGAAATTCCCGAGTAATTGCCCGTTTGTTATCAGCGAGGTATGCCATAGCGTCTGCCACGACGGCCGGGAGGTCGGCAAGATTTTCGTCTCGTAATCCGCGTAGGCGTTGAGCGATGGACGTTGCATCTGGAACTTCGGGCCGAATCAGCCAAAGCGCGTAAACAAATGGGAGCCTGGTAAGTTTCTTCCATTGCTCACCGAGATCCCAAAATTCAAATTCACCGGCGTGGTTTTGTCGGACGCTGATCGCTTGGTCGCCGATGATCAGGCGAGGGCGAGGAGTTGCTGGCGAGCTGCGGACAACGGGAGGTTCCCCACGACGAATCCGTCCGGTGACGGACTGTAACCCTGCGCTCCCCAGAACACCTTTGGTCAAACGGGGGGTGAATCCAAGCTCAGCGAGAAGACAACGCAAGAGATTGACCGCAGTTTCAGATGACGGATCAAGTTCGATTTGCTCGACGTTCGAGAACTTGCCACGGTGCGCGACTACTACGCTGTAAACCGGGCCGTCCGAGGAAATGGAAACGTCGTCAACGATTCGATAGATGGGGTTGCGCAGAAACTCGAAGCTGGAAACAAGCGCGACGTCGAGCTGGCCTTTCGCGAGTCGCTGACACAAAGCGGATGGATGATCGAACTCAACATTGCCCGGCCAGCCGCGGATGAGCGGACGAGCGTTTAAATACTTAACGCAACCGAGGCGGACGGATTTCAACGTAGACGGTTCTCGAGTCGCCAGTTATCGGGAGCATGGGTTTTGCAACGGGATTCCTCGACTTCGCTCGGAATGACGGCAACTGTTCAGGCGCACGCAAGCTCGGCAGACGCTGGCGCCGCGCGTGGCGCAGCCGGCCGGTGCGAAATATGCCGATAATGACTATCGCGCTGGACCGGCTCGCGGCCAGCTTCGCGGATCGCGTGTTCGAGCGCGGCGATACTTTGCTGCTGCGGCGTCGTGGCACCGGCCATATGGAAGATTTTCTCCTCCAGGATTGTGCCGTGCAGATCGTCCACACCATAGCTCAACGAGACTTGCGCGAGGGGCAATCCCAGGCTGACCCAATAAGCCGTCAGGTGGTCGATATTGTCGAGGTAAATCCGGCTAACCACGAGGTTACGCAGTTGCTCAAACGCAGAGGCGCGCTTTATGTGGGCAAGGATCCCGTGGGCTTGCGTCGGCTCGAACGCAAAAGGAACAAACCCGGTAAACCCGCCGGTCTCATCCTGCAGTTGACGCAGTTGGCGCAAATGATCAGTCCGATGAGCAAGCGTTTCGATGTGACCGTAAAGCATGGTGCACGTGCTCCGGCCACCCATTGAATGCCAGGTACGATGCACATCGAGCCATTCGGCGGCGGTCTCCTTGCCGCGGCAGATTTGGTCCCGCACGACCGGATCGAAAATCTCGGCGCCACCCCCGGTGATCGAACCAAGCCCGGTTTCGCGCAGAATTTCCAGCGTGTCGCCAATCGACATCTTGAAGACTCGCTGGGCCAAATGGCGGACTTCGATCGCGGTGAATGCCTTTATATGCAGCTGCGGATCGAGCGCGCGTAGTCTTCTCAAGAGATCGAGGTACCAGTCTTTTTTCAAAGTGGGATGCAATCCTCCGACCATGTGCACCTCAGTAACGCCAAGGTGGAGCGCATCCGCCACGGCCTGGACGATTTCGTCAATTGCGTATTCGAATGCGTGCGCGTCGCGTTTCTTAGCAGCAAACGCGCAGAACTGGCAGGATAAAATGCAGATGTTCGAGTAATTGATGTAGCGATTATGAATGTAGGTTGCGTAGTTGCCGTTCTTCCGCTCGCGCACCACATTTGCAATCATTCCGAGGGCGTTAAGATCATTTGTGCTAAAAAGCGTGAGAGCATCCGCTTCTGAAATTCGCTGCTGCGCCTCGACCTTTTCCGCGATCGATCTGAGTTCTTTTGGAATGAGCTGGTAGTTCATCGGCGAATCGGGTCAAGCATGCACAGGTCGCCGCTGGCTTGCAACAAAAACGATGGCTAGGAGGATGGTGCAGGGCCGAGTTTTGGAGACTTGCATTTTTCTGGCAAATTTTGCCACGTGCCAACGTCTAAGTCACGATGTCTCAGAACGATCGAGGAAACCTGGGCAGATCGGAAGAAGATGCAGCTGACGTGCGGCTGATGCAGTTGGTCGGGCGAGGCGATACGAAGGCGTTTGAGCAGCTCATCGAGAAGCATCAGACGTTGGTGGCGGGCACGGTCGCGCGAATGCTCGGCAGCAGTTCCGACGTGGAAGACATCGCGCAGCAGGTCTTTATCCGAGTCTGGAAAAGCGCGCGCCGCTATGTTCCACGCGCCAAATTTACGACGTGGCTGCTGAAAATTACCCGCAACCTGGTGTTTAACGAGATGCGCCGCGCTAAGCGTCGCCCTCATGTTCCGCTGCAATCAGAGCCGGGTGCGGAGGATCCGCCTTTGAAGGATGAGACGAACCTTGCGCCCGACGCATCCCTTTTGGAGTGGGAACTACAGCAAGCGATCGAGGAAGCGATTCAACGGCTCCCGGAAACCCAGCGGATGGCGCTCGTGCTTCGCAGGTATCAGCAACTCAGTTACGAGCAAATCGCCGAGATCCTCGATCTGTCGGTTCCGGCTGTGAAAAGCGTCCTCTTTCGCGCGCGCACAGAGCTCCGCTCTCGGCTCAGCAAATATCTCGGTTGATCCGCCAGATCGTGTCTCAGCGGCCCTCCTCGTCCTCAAGGACTCGACCTCGGACGCGGCGTGTCTCGGAGTGATGCGTCAACACATGCACGCGTCCATCGCTTCCGCGAAAAAATGCGCTTAAAACCCAGCTGACGAAGCTGATCACAATAGCGCCCCAGAATGCGCTCCAGAAGCTGTCAACATGAAATCCAACAACAACACTCGGTACCAGAAGCAGCAAGAGTCCATTTAAAACGAGAATGAACAAGCCCAGCGTAAGTAGAATGACCGGTGCGCTGAGGATCAACAAAAACGGCCGCACAAAGGCGTTAAGAATACCGAGCAAAAGCGATGCTCCGATGAGCGCCGCGACAGTGTCGTAACGGATCCCACGGATTACGGACGAGGCAACCATCACCGCAATGGTCGTCGCAGCCCAGCGGAAAACGAATTGCTTTATGCCTATCATGTCTTCCTTAATTTACCCTATCTCGCAAAGAGGGCGAGAAAGCACTTGCGAACGAGCCGATGAACGATAAACGAGTTGAAGTCATTTAACACTGAACCACCTGTGCCGAGAAAAACTAAAACTGTCGAAGATGCGAATCGGTCTCCTGCAGACTCAGGTGCGCCGGCAATAAAAAAAACGGGCAAACGCCAAACTGCACCCCGTCCAATTAAATCGAAAAAGGCACGCAGGCCGAGCGGGACAAGAAATGCGAGTGAGCGAACTGCACAGATTTCAGCGTCTCCACAGGCGGACGCAACGCCCACGTCCGTGGAGCTTTCAGAGGACGCCATTCGCCTCCGGGCATATTTCATTTCCGAACGCCGGCGCAGATTTGCTTTGCCTGGCGACGCTGACTCCGATTGGCTCGAAGCGAAGCGCCAGTTGCTGGCCGAGGCTCGCCGCTAAACTCGAGAACAAGCAGTAGCACACAATGCAAAGTACTGTGGCCGACCTGGCGCAGGCGCTGCGAGAACGGCTCGCAGTGATTCGGGACGAGGAAAGCCGCCGCGATCAGGCAAAACACATAGCCCGATTGCGCGCAGTCTCAGAAAAAATCGATCGGCTGCAAGAGTCGCTTACGTCATCAATCGACGCCCGATTGAAGCATTACCTCGATCGCAAAAGTTACGATAAAGCGCTCGAGTATCTGGAACGCAACTGTAGCGGCGGTATGTGACCGCCGATTTGTTGGTTGAACCCCATTAGGGTTCAGACGCCGCTAACAATCACCTAGAATACAGTTCGACGACGAGCTGTTCGTTGACGATCGGCTGCATTTCTTCCCGCGACGGAATACGCGCCACTTTGCCGCTGAGACCATCGCGATCCACTGTGAGCCAGTCAGGCACGGGAACAATTTGGGTGAGATCAAGATTTCGCAGCACCAATTGACGCGATTTCGGCTTGTCCTTGATAGTGATCTCGTCGCCTGCCTTCACGTTGTACGAGGCGACATTGACGCGACGTCCATTCACCAGCACGTGCCCATGTGACACAAGTTGGCGTGCGGCGCTGCGGGTGTTAGCAAAACCAAGGCGGTAAACAACATTGTCGAGGCGCGTTTCCAACAGCTGGAGAAGCGTCTCACCGGTCACACCGCGTTTGCGCAGTGCTCTCTGAAAAATGCGCCGAAACTGTCGCTCGAGCAGTCCGTACTGATAGCGCAGCTTCTGTTTTTCGCCGAGCGCGACCGCGTAATCGGACTGCTTGCGCCGGGCGCCTCTCGGGCCGTGCATGCCGGGCGGATAGTTCTTCCGCTCCAACGCCTTCGACGAACCGAAGATCGGCACACCGTAACGCCGGCTCACTTTTGTTTTTGGTCCTGTGTATCTGGCCATCCGTAATTCCAGGTTCGATCTTACACGCGGCGCTGCTTGGGCGGACGACAACCGTTGTGCGGCACCGGCGTAACATCACGAATGACGCTGAGATCGAGGCCGATCGCCTGCAAAGCGCGCACAGCAGATTCCCGCCCGGCTCCCGGGCCTTTGACTAATACTTCCACTTCCTTTAGCCCATGACCCATTGCCTGGCGGGAGGCATCCTGCGCCACCATTTGCGCTGCGTAAGCGGTGCTTTTGCGCGAACCCTTGAAGCCGACTTTGCCAGCACTCGACCATCCAATGACATTCCCCTTTAGATCGGTGATGGTGACGATGGTGTTGTTGAATGTCGCAAGCACATGCGCAATGCCTGAATGAACGTTCTTGCTCCCCTTGGCCTTGACGATCTTTGGCTTGTCGACCTCTTCGGTTGAGAGAGAAAGACTTTCGGGCGCTCCAGCTGTAGGCGCCAGCTGTTCTTTCTTTTGCTTCGTCGGCTTCTTTGCCGCCGGACGTTTGGGCGCTGCTTCGACTTTTGGAGCTGCCTCTCTGGCGACGGGTTGCTTTTCACCAGCTTCGCCTTGCGTTTTCGTTTCGTCCGGATTTGCAGGATTCGTTTCTTCAGCCATGTCTGTCGGTAATTAAACTTTGCCGGCTTTCGCCTCCGGATTGCGAATTACGCCCACCGTTTTGCGAGGTCCCTTGCGTGTCCGCGCATTTGTTGAAGTGCGTTGACCGCGCACCGGTAAACCTTTGCGGTGACGGATGCCGCGATAGCAGTTGATCCCCTGCAGACGTTTTAAATTACCTTGCACGTCACGGCGCAGATCGCCTTCGATTTTGATCTTATTGTTTGTGATCGCGTGAATAATTTCATTCAACTGCTGCGGCGTGAGGGCCTTCGCTCGAATATTTGGATCGATATTCGTCTGCTCGAGAATGCGCCTCGCAGTGCTAAAACCGATTCCGTAAATGTACGTTAGGGATACCTCGACCCGTTTGTCCGCCGGAATTTCAACTCCTAGTAATCTTGGCATAATAAATAACTAATCACCTCTCACCCATCACCCTTGTCTTTGCTTGTGCCGCGGGTTTTTGCAGATCACGCGCACGACGTTCTTGCGCTTCACGATCCTGCAACTCGCACAAAGCCTTTTTACAGATGGTCGTACTTTCATAATTCGCGAAATCGAAAACCGCGGCCTCCCGGCGGATTCTCATTTTTGGCGATAAGTAATTCGCCCTTTCGATAAATCGTAAGGTGAAATCTCTAGCATAACTTTGTCTCCTGGCAAGATGCGAATGAAATGCAGACGCATTTTGCCGGAGATATGTGCCAGCACTCGACGGCCACCCGGAATCTCGACCCGGAACATGGTGTTAGGCAGCAACTCGACGACGGTGCCCTCTACCTCAATTGCGTCTTTGCGCGCCATGTCAGAATTTGCGGGTCGTCCTTCGTAATCAGAACCGTGTGCTCGAAGTGCGCCGACGGCAGGCCATCCGCCGTGCATACTGTCCAGCCGTCGTCGAGCAATCGGACATCGGATGTGCCGATGTTAATCATGGGCTCAATTGCAAGCGTCATCCCCGCCTTCAATTTTGGTCCGCTACCGCGTTTCCCGTAATTGGGGATTTGTGGTTCCTCATGCATTTTGCGCCCCACGCCGTGCCCAACAAATTCGCGCACCACGGAAAAACCATATCGGCGCGCTTCATCCTCAATTTCGGCGCAGATATCGCCCACGCGCCGGCCTCCATGAGCGACGCTGATTGCGCGCGCGAGCGCGTTTTCAGTCACACGCAGCAACTGATCCGTCCGCTCATCGATGATTCCAACGGGAACGGTCGTGGCGTTATCGCCAACCCAACCATCATGGACAATGCCGATGTCGAGCTTCACAATCTCGCCATACTGAATGCGCCGCTGGCTGCCAATGCCGTGCACCACTTCGTCATTGAGCGAGATGCAAATGTTGCCGGGAAAAACGCGGTGCCCGAGCCGATAGCCCAGAAAGGCACTTTTCACGCCGGCGTCGCTCATGAAATCCGCGGCTGCCTGATCCACTTCCTTCGTTGTAACTCCAGGGCGAATCAGGTCGCTCACCCGATCGAGGATATCACTCGCCGTGCGGCATGCTTGCCGCATCTTTTCGATCTCCCGCGCATTCTTTATCGGAATCATTTCGCGGTGTTATCTTCTATCAACCGCGAGGTGTCGCCAAAGACTGCGTCGCGATCGCGATTGCCATCGATTCGATACAGGGTCGACAGCTTCTTGTAGAAAGCTCCCAACGGTTCCGTCTTCGTGCGGAACTCTTGCAAACGCGTTTGCAACACGCCCAGATCGTCGTCGTTACGGCGCTCCAAATGTCCGTCGCAATAGGGACATACGGGACGATTGCCAAACTGCGCGCTCGATGAACTCGTGGTAAAACCGCATTCGCCGCATTGAAGCCGGCCGGCAATGCGGTCGCGCACCGTCTCCTCGGATACTTCCAGCCAAATCACCAGATCCAG
>DATFXC010000075.1:0-6332 GCA_035258625.1 Candidatus Udaeobacter sp.
CCTTGGGTAAGATCCTGCGCTTCCTCCGGTCCGGCCCCCTGTCGCCGCACAAAGCTGTAAATAGGCCGCCAATAAACACGGCACAATTTCTCTAGTGCCGCTTGTGCTGCCGGCGATTCGCCTTGCGCCTCCAGGACAACGCTCCAGTGCGTGGTAGTAAACGCCGCCGGCACGTAATAAGTATCGCCGCCAGTCGCACTCTGTGAAGTCACCTCGCCATCAGCAGGAACCACACCCCGATTCAATTAAAATTCCCAGGGAAAGCAAGCCTCCGGACGGTGCCCTGAGACCACCATTTTCTCCTGTGTGGAGCGGTTTTGGCTTTGCAGGGCGGCTTTGGTGCGGTACGGTGGCGTTCGGCATGCGATCGCTAGTTTTGTTGCTCGCCGGTCTGCTTGCGAGTGCCGGTTTGATCTACGGAGAAATCAAAACTCCGGAGAATGCCCCAATTGAAATCACTTCAACCGGGCAAACCACATATGAAAACGGCCTGGCGACCGCCCGCGACAACGTCACGATTCACATCGGGAACACGGACATTTACGCCGACTACGCACAGTACAATTCCTCCACACATGAGGTCACGCTGAGGGGTAACGTCCGAATTTATCGTGATACCAGCCTCTACATCGCCGACAGCGGAATCTACAACACTGAAACAAAGAAGATCCGAGCAATCAGCGGACGGACGGAATCAGAACCTTATTTCCTGGGCGGTAACGACGTAACCTCAATTGAGGGGGATAACGCCTATCTTATCAAGGGCGGCATCTTCACGACGCACGATTCGTCCAAGCCGGACTTCCATCTGCGCGCCCGGAAAATTCGTGTTTACGAGCATGATCGCGTAATTTTTCTAAACGTGACTGCTTATATCGGCAAGGTGCCGGTGTTTTGGTGGCCATATCTGTATCAATCGCTCGACAACGCGTTTAGTTTTACCATCTCGCCAGCGTACTACAGCACGTGGGGACCATCGCTTCTGACCCAGGTTACGTTCCCTATCACAGACAACATTCAAGCCCGCCTGCGGCTGGACTATTTCGGACGCCGGGGGCCCGCCATCGGCTTTGAGCCGACTATCGAATACGGGAAAGACCAAAACAGTTTGGCACGGATAAAGACTTTTTACATCAACGACCAGAACCCGGATATCAATCAAACCAACATACCGCGAGTGGGTGTTTCTGAATCGCGATACCGGGTTAGCCTGGAGGACCGCACGAATTTCACCGATTCCATCTATGGTATCGCCAACATTACCAAGCTGAGTGACCAGTACGTGCTGCAGGACTTCTTCCAGGGCGAGTTTCGAATCGATCCTAATCCAGACAATGTGGTCGCACTGACAAAGATTAACCCGGTGTTCACCCTCACCGGCATCGAGCGTTTTCAGGCAAACGATTTCTTCACCACCACGGAACGTCAGCCGGAAGTTGTGCTGGACATAAAACGGCACGGGCTCTTTGGCGGACCCATATTTTACGACGGCGAAACGGGCTTTGCGAATTTGCGGTTACAATTCCCCGAGGGCTCAGGTATCAAGAATTATGGCACGGACCGTTTCGACACGTTCCATCAACTGACTTATCCGAACACGTATTTTGGATGGCTCTCCATCGTGCCGCGAGTTGGATATCGCGGCACTTATTACGGGAAGACGTGGGACCTCGGATCAACGGTGTTTGTGCCCCCAACAAATCCGCTGGTGCCCGACACCATCCTGCCGCCACCAACAACCATCAATCCCATCAAGTTTGACGGGAACACGTTTCGAAGCGTCTTCGATACTGGCGCGGAAGCTTCATTCAAGATCTCGAGGAAGTGGGAGGACGTGCAAAGCCGCGCCCTAGGTTTAGACGGACTGATGCACGTGATTCAACCGTTCACCGACTTTTCTTACGTCAAAGAAGACGGACCTAATCCCCTGTCGATTTTGCAATTCGATCGATTTGAACCTTCTACGCAACTCCAGGCAATCGACTTTCCCCAGTTCACACCAATTGACTCGATTGCCGATTGGACGATCTGGCGCGTAGGCGTCCGCAACAAGTTGGAAACCCGACGTGACGATTCAACAATCACGTGGCTTGAACTGGATACGTTTGTCGATAGGAACTTTGAGAATCCCTTTGATCGCACGGAATACTCAAACTTATTCAACAACCTCCGGTTCAACCCACTACCATGGGTGACATTCTCCGTAAACTCTCAGGTGCCGGCTTTCTCGAAAGGCTTTACGGAAGTTGATACCGTGGCCACGGTGCAACCGCTGGCAAATTTGCAGGTGAATGTTGGCCACCGTTATCTAAATGGGAATCCGTTCTTCCAAGACAGCAGCCTGTTTCTTTTCGGCGGTTACCTCCGCGTTAACGACAACTGGGGCATCGCGGTCCAGGAGCAGTATGAAGGCGTGACCGATACTCTCCAGGAACAGCGCTATGCCATTTACCGAGACCTGACAAGCTGGGTCGCCTCGTTCGGTGGAGTAATACGCGACAATTCCGGAGTGAAAGAATACGGTCTCCTCTTCACGGTGACCCTCAAGGCATTCCCGAAATTTGGCTTCGACTTAAATTTCGATCCTACGTCGCAGGGCGATTGATTCAGAGCGCGCGAATAACGCCAGGGCAGCCCGCCGAATTCCGCCACTTGTGTTGCGGCTCAATCACCCGCACCATTGTTGACCCATGGATATATCAATTATCGGGTCCGGATACGTCGGTCTGGTGACAGGCGCCTGTTTCGCCGACGTCGGCCATCACGTGATTTGCGTCGATAACGACGCCGAAAAGATCAAACAACTCAAGGCCGGCGAGGTACCGATCTATGAACCGGGACTTGAAGAAATAATTCACCGCAACGTCTCGGCGCGCCGGCTGCGTTTTACCGGCAACATCCGGGAAGCAGTCGAGAACTCGCAGATTATCTTCATTGCTGTTCCTACCCCGCCGCTGCCAGGCGGCGACGTCGATCTCAGTTTCGTGGAGAAAGTCGCGCGGGAAATCGCAGGCGTGTTGACCGATTACCGGGTGATTGTTGACAAGAGCACCGTGCCTGTGAAGACGGGCGAAAAAGTGACGGAATCAATCAAACGATACAACCGTCACGGGGCAAAGTTTGACGTCGTCAGCAACCCGGAATTTTTGCGCGAAGGGTGTGCGGTAGCCGACCTCATGCATCCGGACCGAATCGTGATCGGGGCACAAAGCGAACACGCCATCGATCTGATGAAGAAAGTGTATGAGCCTTTCATGGCGCCGATCCTGGTGACAGACATTAACAGCGCCGAGCTCATTAAACATTGCGCCAATTCATTTCTGGCGCTGAAGATTTCCTACATCAACGCGGTGTCAGCGATTTGCGAAGCGAGCCGCGCCGACGTCGAGAAAGTCGCCGACGGCATCGGGATGGATCACCGTATCGGTCGCGATTTCCTGAACGCTGGAATCGGTTACGGCGGCTCCTGTTTTCCAAAAGATATTGCTGCGTTCATCACAATCAGTGACCAGCTCGGAGCTTCGTTCAATCTCCTCAGGGAAGTGCAACGAATAAACGATGGTCAAAAGGCCCGTTTTCTTAAGACGATCCGCGAGACGCTCTGGGTATTGCGCGAAAAGCGGATCGCAGTCTGGGGGCTGACGTTCAAACCCAACACCGACGATGTTCGCTCATCGGTTGCGATCGAGTTGGTGGAACAACTGTTGCGCGAAGGAGCGCAGGTGGTGGCCTATGATCCCAAAGGAATGCACAAGGCCCGCGCCATCAAAGCAATCGCCGATGCTGAGTTTGCCTCATCCGCCCTTGAAGCAATCAACGATGCTGAAGCGCTGGTCATCGCCACGGATTGGAATGAATTTGCGAACGTGGACCTCGCGGCGTTGAAAGAAAAAATGCGGACACCAATCGTGTTTGACGGGCGAAATCTGCTGGATCCTGAAACGATGCGCCAATTCGGGTTCCACTATTATTCAATCGGACGCGGGAGCGTAAAGCCGTAGTAACGAAAATATGGCGCAGCGCTCTGCCCGCCAAACTGCGCTGGCGGCCTTGGCGCTGTGGCGAACTGAAAAACGGTTTGCCGATTCCATTATCTCCGGACTTCTTGCGAAGGCTGAGCTTATTCCTTCCGATCGCGCGTTTGCCTTGGAACTCTTCTATGGCGTTCTACGCAATCTAACCCTACTCGATTTTTGGATCGGTTGTCTGCGCGGTTCGCGCGTTGAGACTGATGTCCGGGACATTCTGCGACTCGGCTTATATCAACTTTTTTTGCTGAAAACGCCTCAACACGCCGCGGTTCATGAGACTGTGGCAATCGCCCCACCGAAGCAGCGACCGATCGTCAACGGCGTGCTTCGGGCAGCAACGCGGCAGCGACGCGACCTGCTTGCACGGGCTGATGCGCAACCCTTGTTTGTTCGAACGTCTCATCCGCAATTTCTCATCGAACGGTGGCAAAAGCACTTTGGGGGTGAGCATGCAGACGAGTTGTGTGAATGGGACAATCGGCCTGCGCCAATCTATGGCCGGATTAATCGGTTAAGGATCGACCCTGAAAATTTTCTGCAGCTGTATCCCGATTCGCGACCGCTGCAGGGGAAGCCGAATTTTGTGAAGTTCAACACTTTGCCGGCGGCGGCTCTCGCTTCGGGTCATTGCTACATTCAGGATCCCAGCACAGTGATCGCCTGCCAGCTTCTGGATCCGAAACCAGGAGAAAAAATTCTCGATGCATGCGCAGCACCAGGCGGCAAAACGAGCTACCTGGCTCAGCTGATGCAAAACCGAGGAAAGATCATGGCCTGCGAGCGCGATTCTGAACGGCTTCAAATCCTCACGGACAATGTCGCCCGGCTCGGCGGGACCGTGGTCCATCCTGTCCGTCAGGATTGGACGCGCGATCATCTTCCTAAAGAAATTAGTTCAATCGTGCCATTCGATCGTGTTCTTGTGGATGCGCCTTGCACGAACACGGGAGTAATACGTCGCCGGGTGGATGTGCGATGGCGACTCCGACCGAAAGATTTCAGCCGAATGCCAAACGAGCAGTTCATCATCACGCGGGCTGTAGTCGGGCTGCTGAAGCCCGGTGGCGTCCTGGTTTACAGCACTTGCAGCCTTGACCCGGAAGAAAACGAGCAACTTGTTTGCTCTCTGCTTTCACGGCTGCCGGATCTGCGCTTGGAAGCGAAGAGAGGTTCGCTGCCTTTCCGTGATGCTCTTGACGGCGCATTCGCGGCGAAATTGTTCAAAGTGCGCGATGCAAGGTGATCGAGTTGCATCGCGCCTAGCTAGTGGAATGATAAACGGCTATGCACGACGGGCGGTTCGATAAACTCGCAAAACTCCTGGTGGAATATTCCATTCGCCTTAAACGCAATGAGACGGTCCTGATCGAAGCATTCGATATTCCCGATGAAATGACCGTCGCGCTGATACGCGCGGTGCGGAACGCGGGAGGCGTGCCATTTGCACAGGTGTATAACGCGCGAGTGAACCGCGCGCTGGCGCTGGAAGCCTCGGATCGACAATTAAATCTCGCAGCGAGTCACGAGCTGGGGCGCATGAAAAAGATGAACGCATACATCGCTGTGCGTGGCAGCCATAACATCACGGAACTATCGGATGTGCCGCCGGACAAGATGCAATTGATCGGTAAAAAAATGCGGCCGGTTCAGGATCAGCGCGTCAAAAGAACAAAGTGGGTCGTCTTACGTTGGCCGACGCCTTCGATGGCGCAGCTTGCAGGGATGAGCACAGAAGCGTTTGAAGACTTCTATTTCGACGTCTGCACACTGGACTACCGCAAACTGCTGCCAGGCATGAAGGCACTTAAAGCGTTGATGGAAAAAACGGACCGCGTCCAGATCAAGGGGCCCGGGACCGATCTGAGGTTTAGTATCAAAGGGATCCCGGCGGTAATCTGCGGCGGTGATCGCAACATTCCGGATGGTGAAGTTTTTACTGCTCCGGTGAGAGACTCCGTGGAAGGTCAGGTGACGTTCAACGCCCCGAGTATTTATCAGGGCACCGCTTTCGACGGTGTTCTGCTCGAATTCAAACGAGGAAAGATCGTCAATTCGACCAGCAACGAGACAAAGAAGCTAAACAAGATTCTCGATTCAGATGCTGGCGCGCGTTACATCGGCGAATTTTCGCTGGGCTTTAATCCGCGGGTGTTTCAGCCTATGCGCGACATATTGTTCGACGAAAAAATCGCCGGCTCGTTCCACTTCACTCCGGGACAAGCGTATGAGGAAGCCGACAACGGAAACCGAAGCCAAGTCCACTGGGACATGGTAAGTATTCAGCGTCCCGATTACGGGGGG
>DATFXC010000076.1:0-6431 GCA_035258625.1 Candidatus Udaeobacter sp.
AATTCAGTCGGCCCGAACAAGACGTGCGATTTTCGATCTGGAAAAGTCATTCTGCAACGGCCGATCGAGCGCGAACAGATGAGGAAATTGCTCGCGACAGGCAAAACGGATTTGCTCGAACGGTTCATTTCCCGCAAGGGCCGGCCGTTCAAAGCGTTTCTCGTGTTGACAGATAAAAAAGATGTTGGATTCGAATTTGAGAAGCGTGAGCAGAAAGCGAAAAAGGAGCGAAAACCGAAGGAGCCGGGGCCGAAAATTGATTTCACAGGCAAAGCACCGCTTGGCGAATGTCCGACATGCGCTGGAAAAATTTTCGACACTGAGACGAGCTACATTTGCGAGCATTCGCAGGCCGATCGCAAGCCTTGCAAATTCAAGCTCAGCAAAACGATCCTCGGCCGCGAGATTCCAAAGGAACAGGCGCAAAAACTTCTCAACATAGGGAAAACCGATCTCCTCGAAGGCTTCATTTCAAAACGCGGACGCGCGTTCTCCGCATACTTAAGGCTGGAGGACGGAAAAGTCGGTTTCGACTTCCCGGAGAAAACCGCGCGAACCCCAGAATCAAAGTAAGCGAACGTCAGGTGGTTTGAGGTTCAACCTGTTGTTGCACGTGGTGGACCATCGCTACAGCAGCGATCAAAACGATCGCCGCAAATACCTGATGCGGGTGAAGGCTGGCGTGAAAGAAACCCCAGGTGATGCAAACAGCTGCGAGTGTCTGCAGCATTTCGAAGTAACCGGCTGTGGATGCCCGGGTGAGATGCAACCCTTTAAAATAAATCAGGAGCGGAATCCCGCCTGAGATTGACGCAAGGAAAAACAGCAACACGATGGCCTTAATTGGGTGCGCCTGCGCGGCCTCCGGCCAGAGTGCCGCGCCGTTCAGTTTGCCATAGGCCAAAAGAATCAGCGTCATACAAACAAGTCCGATCACGATGCGCATGCTGGATGCGAGTCGCAGCGACATGTCAACCATGACGCCCCGCCCGGCGACGGTGGAAAGTCCCCAAAACAACGCGCAGATCAGTGCATAACCGGTGCCGATGTTCAAACCGGCGCGCTCAAACGAAACTCCAATCTGAGTCGGATGCGTAACAGAGACAAAGACGCCAGCGACGATTGCGATTGGAGCGTACACGAAAAACCGCCCCGCAAGCCGATCACCGAAAAGCAGGAAAGCGCCGATGGTTGAGATCACGGGTTGAATGTTCAGAATCACGTTCACCACCGTTGGGTTACCGTATTTCAACGCCAGCGTAAAAAAGAGCGTGCCCACAGCGGAACCGGCGAACCCAGAGAAAATCAGAAAGCCCCATGTGCGTGCGTGCACTTTCGGGATTTCGCCCAGCTGCGAGATCAAGATCGGCAGGAACATGACCAGGATGGAGACATGTTCCCAAAAAACGATGACCTTTGCATCAAACAATTCGTTGAGCGGAATGCGCCAGGCGCTCTCTGTGCCCCACAGGGCAGCGCCGAGACCGACCAACCACGGTCCGTAAGTTACGCTGCGGGTTTTGCGAGTGTGCATCGGAATTCGTGTAACGTGGCTCTTTGTTTGCGCCACGGGTATAACATCGAAGTCGAACATCCAACATCGAATTGAAGGCCGCGGCGACGTTCTTTAATTCGGCGTTTAGTGTTCGGTTTTTTTAACCCTCAAAACCCAAACGAACCGTTGACGCCGCAATTTATAGTGTGCTAATTAGCCACAGACACTATGCGTTGCCCCAAATGCGGGTCGCGTGACGACAAAGTCATCGATTCCCGTCAGTCGCGAGACGGTTCGAGCATCCGGCGTCGTCGTCAATGTTTAAAGTGCAAATATCGCTACACGACGTATGAAGAGATCGAGCGCTCGGACCTGCGCGTAATAAAACGCAACCGAACACATGAGCCGTTCGATCGTCGCAAGCTTGCCGCCAGCATCGCCAAAGCGTTCGAAAAACGTTCCGCCAGTCTCCTTACGTTGGAGGATATGGTAGAGGAAATTGTGCACGAACTCGAGACCGGCGGACGTGAAGTTCCTTCGTCAGTGATTGGTGCAAGGGTGCTTGAAAAGCTACGAGAGATCGATGAGGTAGCCTATTTGCGTTATGCCTCGATTTATCAGCGTTTCCAGGATGTGGATCAATTTGTAGATGCCATTCACACGCTGGGACGCCGCATAAAGCCAAATGCGCTTCAGCGGGAACTGTTTACCCCTGAGACAATGCAGAAGAGCTCCAACGCAGGCGTTCGATCGCGCGAGTCCGCAGGTAAAAATCATGGTCGCGTTTAAGGAAGAATTTCCATATCTCCGGACGACCTCCGGTCAACTGTTCGAGTTCAACCGCGATTGGCTGCACGCCGCGATCACGCGGGCCGCTAAGGAAGCAGGTTATCCGGGCTGGTGGCTCACTGAACACGTGACGGAAAGTATTGCTTTTTATCTGCACCTGCGAAACGACGAAAACGTAGTGGCCTTTAACCAGCTGTCACAGACGGTGCGCGACGTGTTGGAAGCGATCGGCTATGAAGAGATTTGTCGGCATTTTACACCGGCGCCCCCGCCCATTTCAGTTTCGTTGGTGGACATCGCGCATTGTGCCGGCGCAGGCTACGAGCTGGCGTTTTTCGGTCTGTTGGAAAAGCGAATCGACGCCTTGATCGAAGCCGGCGCTGACAATCTTCAGCTTTCTTCCCTGCAACTTTGTGTGAAGCATCTCCGCGGAACGAAAACATGGACGCGCGCCTGTGACGCGTTGCGCGAGGAAATTGTCTGCTTCGTCCGCGAAAAACTGCTCTTCGCTACCGATCGGGCGCGGCTTGATTGTTCGCTGCGCTAATGAAACGCTACGGCTCATGACGATTTTCGAAAAAATCATCGCCCGCCAAATTCCGGCTAAAATCATCTGGGAAGACGACGAGGCGATTGCGTTTCACGATGTCAACCCGCAAGCGCCAGTGCATGTGCTGATCGTGCCAAAAAAAGTCGTGCCGCGTCTTACCGACGCGACGGAAGACGATCGCGCAATCCTCGGCAAATTACTTCTTGTCTCGCGCGACATAGCCAAGGAGCTGGGTTTGTCCAGTGGCTATCGCGTCGTGATCAACTGCGGACCGGATGCAGGCGAAAGTGTCCCGCATCTGCATGTGCATTTGCTAGGTAAACGCGCCCTAGCGTGGCCGCCGGGGTAAACTGTTCAGTGCGCTGTCCTCAGCGCATTTGACGATAAGGACCAGAAATCCGCTGGGACAGCGGACACTACAACACTTCGGATCCGGCTATTCACGCACAAGCGCCCAGTCAATTCCAACGATGCGCTTTTCCACAAAGGGCTTTAGCGATCTTGGGAAAATCAAATACCTCGCATCCTTTGCTTCTTTGAAATCGGCAATCCCAAAATCAGTTCCGCTTTCGCTCTTCAGGATTGTCAGCACCCGATTTTTCTTAATCTGTCCCTGGAAGTGCCGATCCGTTGACGGTTTTTGCCAAAGCGTGTAAACCTGCGGCTTCCCGCAGTTTTCAACGACCTGAGAGAAGCGGGCTGTTTTGGCTTTGAGAAGCTTCATACGGTTGGGTCCGGTCATCGGCCCGCACTTGCCACGGCGAGCAGGCTGCGTGACGCGCCCTGCTAAACACAAAAAGCCCGCCAGAGAACTACGGCAAGGAGGATCATACTACCGTTGCTGCATTCCTGCCCTGGCGGGTTTGTAAGTCCTCAATCCATAGCCCCTGACGGAAAGCGAATTTCCCCCGCACCAAACGCACGCGCAACTCGAAAACAACAGGCCAATGTCGCGCAAGCGGGCTCGTTTCGACAAATGAACCAACGTATTGACAGTGCATCGCGCTTCTGTTTGCATCGAGCGCGTGAAATGGCCGGCATTGCTCTTACTTGTTTGTGTTTTCGCCGCAAACTCCTGCACAACCCTCGTTAACCGCCGCGATCTTTACAGTCCAGAGCCCGGACCCGATTCGTTGGAGGCTGCCCGACAGTGGTACGGAGTCACGACGACAACGCCAACGATTACAACTCGAAGGACGACACCAAGCGGACAGGTACCGCCGCCGGAATTTCGGTACTAGAGTTTTACTGTGCTCTTAACCAAACGGAAGGTTCGCCTTTATTCGGGCCACGTCCGTGTCATCTACGCGAGCTGCTTTGCCCAGCCGCCTTTTACGCTTTGCGCTCTTCGTCGACAACAGGTGCCGTCGCGAAGAACGCGCCCTCAAAACTTTCCCATGCGCGGTGATCTTAAAGCGCTTGGCCACGGATTTGCGCGTTTTGCTGCGGGCAATGGGCTTCGGCATAAGTGCGAGAAAGATAATTGCCGTCGCGGGGATAACAAATTCTTTCATGACGATCCGAGTCGGCCCGCAAAAGCATCAAATCCCAAAAAACAAGCTCCAGACAAACCCCAACCACCAACGCCGCTACGTCCTCTCGGTGTCATGTTGAGCGGAGCGAAACATCTCTGATTTCTCGACTTTGAGGGAGATTGGGCGAACGATCAGAGATCCTTCGCTTTGCTCAGGATGACAACTGCGCGGGGAGTTTGGAACTTGGAGGTTTGCTGCAAAATTGCCGTATGCAGTGGCCCGAACCAAAGAAGCCGCAGGTCATCATCGTCGGTGCAGGCTTTGGCGGACTTCAGGCAGCCAAGAAGCTTTCCTGTGAAGATGTGCGCCTCACGGTGATCGACCGCACAAATTACCACCTCTTTCAGCCTCTCCTCTATCAAGTGGCAACTGCCGCGCTGTCACCGGCTGATATTGCCGCCCCTGTGCGCGCAATCCTGAGCAAATGCAAAAACGTCGAAGTGATCCTAGCCGAGGTGGAATCCGTGGATGTGGAAGCGAGAAATGTAAAAACGAACGACATGGAATTTGCTTACGACTATCTCATCCTCGCCACCGGCGCACGGCATTCCTATTTTGGGCATGACGAGTGGGAAAAACTCGCACCGGGATTAAAAAGTCTTGAAGACGCGGTTGAGCTGCGCCGGCGTATTCTTTTGGCGTTCGAATTTGCCGAAAAAACAACCGACGAAGCAGCACGCAAGGCAGCGCTGAATTTTGTTGTCATCGGCGGCGGACCAACTGGCGTTGAAATGGCCGGCGCGATCGCCGAAATCTCTCGCTACACATTGGCGAAGGACTTTTGCCATATCGACCCATCCAAAGCTCGCGTGATTCTCATCGAAGGCACCCCGCGCCTGCTCTCCGCATATCCCGAGGATTTGTCCGAGAGTGCGCGGAAGCAATTGGTCGAGTTGGGCGTGGAAGTGCGCACGGACGCACGAGTAACGGACATTACAGAATCCGGCGTGCAATTGGACGGCGAATTCATCCCGTGCCGGGTAAAGATTTGGGCGGCCGGCAACAATGCGTCGTTCGTCGGGAATACGCTTAGCGCACCGGTTGACCGTCTTGGCCGCGTTATTGTCAACGACGACCTCACCATCCCCGGACATCCGGAAGTGCAGATAATTGGCGATCTGGCGAATTTCTCGCATCAAACTGGAGAGCCGTTGCCTGGAGTCTCGCCTGTGGCGATGCAACAGGGGCGCCACGCAGCTCGCAACATTTTGCGAATGATCCGCGGCGAAAAGCCACAGCCATTTCGCTATTTCGACAAGGGAAGCATGGCCACGATCGGACGAAATAAAGCAGTTGCCGATTTAAAGTTTTTTCATCTCAGCGGTCTTCCCGCCTGGCTGGCGTGGCTGTTCGTGCACATCATTTTCCTGGTCGGATTTCGCAATCGTTTGCTGGTGCTATTTCAATGGGCCTGGGCATATCTGACATTCGACAAGGGCGCACGTTTGATCACGCGCAACTTCCAATCTGAACACAGGCCGCCGGCATGAAAAGCAGTTAACGCCTTAGCGATTTACTGATTTAGCGAGTGGGCCTTTGAATACACTCAACCAAGCAAAACCGTTGCGGGATCGAACGAAGGCGTTCTCTGTTCGGCTCATCCAAGTGCTTACGAGGCTGCCGAAAGATCAAGGCGAATTTGCTCGAGCCGCTGATGAACGAGTGCAGCGAACTGCTAAAGATCTTTTCATCATCGCTCGCAACGGCGAAAAGAAAACGCTAAATCATTAAATCGCTGAATCGCCAAATGGAATCCGAGCGCGCAATCCCGCCCATCAACGTGCGCAATCTTCAGCGAAAGCTCCCCGTCAATGTTACCGAACTCCAAAGGTTTGCGGCAAAGGCCGTGCAGGATTGTCTGCAATTGCGAAAGCAAAAACGAACTGACTTACGCAAGTTGCGGGAAGTGTTCGTGTCGCTCATTTCCAATCGACGGATGGCGCTGCTGCATCGGCAATTTCTCGGGCAAGCGGGCCCGACTGACGTGCTCACCTTTCAACACGGGGAAATTTTCATCAGTGTTGAGACCGCGCGATGGCATGCCCGCACATTCGGAAATTCG
>DATFXC010000077.1:0-16622 GCA_035258625.1 Candidatus Udaeobacter sp.
TTGAGCCTTCGCTTTTGGCACTCCGCCAACTGGCCGTTTTCAAGGCCGTCACCGTAGAAGCCAAACCGTAGAACGCCTTGGCTTTAGACCAAGAGCCGCTATCCAGTAACGCCAGCAAAAGAACTCGAATCCCTAGCGTAATCTGGTGCGTTCCAAGGCCGCCACAGACCGTGGTTTTACCTATGAAAAATGCCGGGATAGAGCATCTGAGTGCGAGTCGTTTTTCGACTGAAAACCAGCGCAACTTTTCGTCCGAAATGGGTGCCGAATGGGGCCGTCGGATACGGTGCGGCCTATCACGCGAGAGCCGCACGCGCTTAAATTGCTAGACCGTCTGGCTCGTTAGGCTGAAAAAATCTTATGCATGTAACTATGTCTCAGGGCATCTGGTCAGTGGCAATTACAAAATAAAAGAGGGAATACCCGATTATTATTTCATAGCTTTCAGCCGTGAACTGCAATCCGCTGCACCAGTGAGTTAAACAAGATCATTCTACGGTCACTTTTCTACGGTCGCGCCCAATTTTAAGGATAAACTATGCAAATCTGTGCAACACTTTGGGACTCACGATCTGCCGCTCTCCCTCTGAAAGAGAGACCATGCAACACTGTGCAAGTCTGTGTAGAACTTGCTACGACAATTTTTGATCAGAAGACTGGGCGTGACGGTCAGACATCGATAAGATGCTCCGTCCGCGGGGAGTTGTGATCGATCAGGAGCTTTCCAGCACAGCCGCACCGCTGTCGGCGGCGGATGTATCAGCGTTGGCGTCGGAAGCGGAAATCATCGCCGAATGCCGCGCGGGAAATACTGTGGCATGGGATATTCTGTTTGATAAGTACTATGCGACGGTCGCCCGGTTTGTGTTTCAGCTCTCCGGCGATTTTAGCCACGAAGACACGGAAGAGATCTGCCAGGAAACGTTTTTATCGGTGGTCAGAAATCTACCTTCATTTCAGGGTCGAAGCTCATTTCAAACATGGTTGCTGCGGATCGCGGCGAACAAGGCGATGGATTATCGGGAAAAAACGCGAGCCGCGAAACGAGGTGGAAACGCGGTGCACATCTCAATCGACGCCGGTCGAGCCGATAACGAACCGCCGATCGATCCGCCATCTGGAAATCCGGGGCCCGATGCGTTATTGCAGATTGCCGAGACCTCCCGTCTCGTGAGGGAAAGCCTCGATCGTCTCGGTGAGCCGTGCCGGGAAATCATCGAACTGCGGTACTACGGTGAGTTAAGTTACGACGAGATTGCAGCGGAACTGCGTCTTAATCCGAAAACGGTCAGCTCCCGGTTAAGCAAATGCCTGGATCGCTTGCTCGTTATCGTGAAGGAAATTTTTCCACCGGATAATCGTTTGCCGTCTAATTTATAGAAGCATGGCATCGGAACCAAAGAAACCCATTGAACAAATGCTCGAGGCGCTGGCAAAAGCGCGTCGCGCAGAATTTGGTGACGACCCCCAAATGCCGAATCCGATGCGAGCCCGCCTGCACGAGGAGATCACGCGAATGGGAGCGACGAATGACGAAAGAGTCGAGCCACGACCGTCATGGGTAACAAGGTTCTGGCCACGAGTGACAGTGGCGGCGGCGCTGGCAACCTTGATGGTGCTCGTACCGGCAATTTTGTGGAACCGATCACACCCTGTTGCAGAGTCTGGCGACCTTGCGCTTCGTGACCGCGCTGCTGTAGCAGCCGATGAACTAAACCGCGCAGTGGCCGCGGAGAATACTCTCGCGAAAGCCCCCGCGGTGGGCGCCACCGAAACAACAGTGAATCTGGCGGACAAAAGTCAAATCAAGAGTGAGCCTGCGGCGACGCCGGCCTCTGAAGCGGAAGCATTAAAGTCAGTGACGACAGGCTTCAACGATAGGGAGATTGCCAGCGCGAAAAGCCTGGCGGCACCTGCAGCCGGCCGCGATTCAAAAGCTGAATCAGACAGATTGGCCAGAGCCGCTCCTCCCGCGCAACCTCCATCGGCTGGCAGCCTCGGAACCAGGCAGCAATTTTCCCAACAATCGGCCGTTCAATCTTTTCGGAACAACGCGCAGTTAAGTCGAGCCGCGAATGTGTTGAACACATTTCAAGTTCAGCAAGAGGGGAGTGAAATTCGCGTGCTCGATGCCGACGGATCGACGTACACGGGTAAAATCGAGCAATTGGCGAAGAGCGCGGAGCTCGACTCGCGTATCACCGAGCGACGCGACGCCGCGAAGCAGACGCGAAGGTACGCTGCCAAGGCCGCCGGCGAAACCGAATCACCCGCTCCTCAATCGTACTTCCATGCAAGCGGATACAACGTCAGCCTGAAAAAGACGCTGGTGTTCGAGGGCAACTACGCCGCGCCGCAAGCGCAACTGCCAGCTAAGGCGACGTCTAACGACAGAGAGCGAGCTGAGTCAAACCGCGACCGGGCACGTATCGTGGGAACGGTGCGCGTGAATGGGGAAGCGCCGGTAGCGGTGGATGCGATAGCAGAGACACCGGATGCAGCCGGAACGAAAAAGAGTCAGAAGTGAACAGATTTCTAACTACTAATCGACACGAATAAACACGAATTCGCACAAATGACGAAATCCGAGTGACGAAACCCGAAAGGGGTCGGCGATTGTATCACGTTGAGTTCGTCATTCGGCCTTCGACATTCCTTCGTCATTCGACATTCGAGCTTCGTCATTTGTTTCATTCGTAGCGGAGCGCTTCGATGGGGTCGAGCGCGGCGGCTTTGCGCGCGGGATAAAAACCAAAGAAGACGCCGACGGCGGCGGCGAACAAAAAGGCGATCGCGATTGAGCTGATGGAAATTAGCGTCGGCCAATGCGCGTAAATCGACAGGATCTTGGATGTGGCAATGCCGCAGATGATGCCGATCACGCCGCCGACGGAACTGAGCGTTACCGCTTCGATTAGGAATTGTGTGAGAATGTCGTTGCCGCGAGCGCCCACAGCCATGCGCACACCTATCTCGCGCGTCCGTTCGGTCACGCTCACCAGCATGATGTTCATGATGCCGATCCCGCCTACGAGCAGTGACACGCCCGCGATTGCGCCGAGCAGCACTGTCATCACGCGGGAAGTGGCCGTGGCCGCTTCGGCGATTTCCTGTTGCGTGCGCACCGTGAAATCGTCGTCGCGTCCGGGACGAATGTTATGTCTTTGTCGAAGCAATGAGATGATTTGTTGCTGCGCGGCTTCGATCTGGCGGGCCTCGCCAATCTGGACATTGATGTTGCGCAATGTGGTGCCGCCGATAACGCGTTTCATCGCACTGGTGTAAGGCATGACGACGATGTCGTCCTGATCCACTCCCTGCGGGCTAAGCCCTTTCGGCGTTAGCACGCCAAGAATCGTAAACGGGACGTTTTTAATCCGCAAAATCTGGCCGATCGGATTTTCGTTGCCGTAAATTTGCGTCGCGGTCGTGCGGCCAATCACACAAACTTTGTTCGCACTGCGCACATCCTGCGCCATGAACGGCACACCGTCAGCCAACGGCCATTGACGAATATCGAAGTAATCCGCTGATTCTCCGTAAATCCGGGTGAACCAGTTTTGATTTCCAGCGGCCACCTGCGTCGTCGAAACAACTTCTTCGCTAACGCAGATGACGCCGGGCACTTCACGCCGGATTGCTTCAGCGTCTTCAATTTTCAACGTGCCCGCGCCGCCCCAACCGGTGCGAATCCCGCTGGACGTGGTGCTTCCGGAAAAAATCAGGATCACATTTTCCCCGAGGCTGGCGATCTGTGATTCGACCTGTGCCTTGGCGCCATTGCCGATCCCGACCATCGCGATCACCGCGCCGACGCCGATGATGATACCGAGCGCAGTGAGCACCGAACGCATTTTGTTTCGGCGCAATGCGCGGTAAGCGACGTTGAATGTGGGAGCGATTCGCATCAGTCCGTTAAATCGTTACAACGTTAGATCGTTACATTGTGAATCGTCAGTTAAATGGGTTCGGCGGCGTCGCGGCCGTTTTGTAACTGCGCCTGCGCGTCGCAGCGCTGAGTGACCAAGTGATCGTGCCGGATCAACCCATCGCGCATGATCACATTGCGTTTCGCATAAGCGGCTATGTCCTGCTCGTGCGTGACCATGATGATGGTGATGCCGCGCTCGTTAAGTTGCTGAAAGACTGCCATGATCTCGACGCTGGTGCGGCTGTCGAGATTGCCGGTCGGTTCATCCGCAAGCAGTATTTCGGGGTCATTGATCAACGCGCGCGCGATAGCGACACGCTGTTGCTGGCCACCAGATAGCTGGCTGGGATGGTGATCCTCGCGACCTGCAAGCCCCACTGATGCCAGTACGTGATCTGCTCGTTCGCGAAGCTGCGCATGTGACAGGTGCTGCGCGCTATAAACGAGCGGTAATTCAGCGTTCTCGCGCGCCGATGTGCGCGGCAGCAGATTAAAATTCTGGAACACGAACCCGATCTTGCGATTGCGAATATCGGCGAGTTGATCCCGATCGAGCCCCGAAACGTCTGCATCATCCAGGAGGTAGTGACCGGAACTCGGCCGGTCGAGGCAGCCGAGGATATTCATCAGCGTCGATTTGCCCGAGCCGCTCGCGCCCATTAACCCGACGAATTCGCCTCGTTTGATCTCCAGCGAAACGCCGCACACGGCCGGCACTTCCATTTCACCGGTGCGATAGACTTTGTGAACACCTAGGAGCCTAACGAGCGCGCCGTTATTCATTGTCCATTTCCTGCCAGATGTTGTAGCTGCGTCTCGGTGAGACGCGCATCGCATGGTGTTGTAACCAAGTCGGAGGCCGCGCTTCGCACAGCGAGGCGGCTACAGGCTAGCGAGCGAAAAGCGTGTCCTCGTTTCGGAATCATTACGGAAACCTTCGCTGACTACCGGAGAACGGATTCGCCGGCGTGGATGCGGGCTGGGATTTTGAGGCCAGCTCGGCGGTCACAACGCGATCGCCGTCCTTCAAGCCTTCAACGACTTCAGTGACAACGCCGTCGCTGATTCCTGTTTTAATTTGCACCGGTGTGGGTCGGCCGCCGGACAAAACGTAAACGGTACGCTCGCTCGGCCCCTGCTCACGTCGAGCGGCGCCGCGTCCGGCTCCCGACGCGGGCGATCTCGATCCCATTTCGGCAGGTGCTGCTTCAGCGGGCCGATAACGCAGCGCGGCGTTTTTGATTTGAATCACATTGTCCTTGCGCGCGACGATGATTGAAACATTGGCCGTCATTCCGGGCTTCAGTTTCAAATCCGGATTGGCCACCCCGATGACGGTGTCATAGGTCACGACATTCTGCACGGTAATCGGCGCATTCCGCACCTGCACAACTTTGCCGTGGAACGTCCGGGTCGGGAATGCGTCCACGGTGAAATCGACGTCCTGTCCGACTTGTACGACGCCGACATCCGCCTCAGCCACATTCGAATCGATTTGCATCTTCGTGAGATCATTTGCGATCTGAAAAATCACCGGCGCCTGCAAACTGGCGGCAACCGTCTGGCCAACATCGACACTGCGCGAGATCACCACGCCATCGATCGGTGAGGTGATGGTGCAGTGCTCAAGATCGGCCTTCGCTTTGTCCAACGCGCCTTCTTTAATCTTCACATTGGCCTCGGCTTGATGAAGATTCGCCATTGCCTGATCGAGATCTGCCTGCGACGATGTTTTTCTGGCAAAAAGGTCCTGAGTGCGCTTCGCGTTGACCTTGGCCAGCTCGAGCGCAGCCTGTGCGCTGGCGAGGTCGCCTTCGGCTTGAGTCACGGTGGCTTGGAAAAGCGCCGGATCGATCTGCGCCACCACCTGGCCGGCTTTGACCTCCGAATTGAAATCTACGAACAACTTCGAGATGTTCCCGGACACCTGGCTGCCCACCTGTACGTTAACCACCGGATTGAGCGTGCCTGTGGCCGTCACGGCCTGAGTAATCGGGCCACGTGTGACGTTCGCAGTTTGGTAAGTTGCAGCGCCGCTGTTCCGTAATTGCCGGACAACAAAGGCGATAACTAACAGCCCGCCGATAACGACGATCCAGGGAAAGAGACGTTTCATCTAAACCATAGTTGACGACACCTGTAATTGATCTCGTAATGTCATTCTGAGCGAAGCGAAGAATTCAGCTACTTCAAAAGCTGCGGAGTTTCACTAGAATTAAAGGTGCCGCAGGTTTCTGGATCATTCGAATCGTTGGTTGAAGTAGCTGGATGTTTCGCTTCGCTCAGAATGACAAGCCCATCTATGGACGGGGTCCTACAAATCAATGACAGCCAAAGGTGATGCGCCGTTACATCGAAATCTATTCCATCATGCTGCGCAACTCGCTCATCCGGGACATGAGTTTTAAGGCTAACTTCCTGTTGTGGATGGCGGTAGAGATTCTGTGGTTCTGCGGCCAAATCGTTTTTTTCAGCATCATTTTTGGAAACGTCGATCACATCGGCGACTGGACGAAATGGGAAGTGGTGCTGCTGATCGGCACGCACCAGATCATCGCGCAGTTGTTCCAGGCGTTCTTTTTCGTGAACCTCGCAAACATTCCCGAGCTTGTACGGATGGGAAAACTGGATTCTGTTCTGGTGTTACCAATCGACAGCCAATTCGCCGTATCCACGAAACAATTTGGGCTCGACAGCATCGTCAACGCCCTCCTCGGTGCCCTCGTGGTTGGCGTCTCATTGTCGAAACTTGGCGTAATGCCGAACGCAGTTTCCATTTTGCTGTATCTCGTCGCGCTTGGTTTCGGGATCGCCGTGCATTACTCGATCATGCTCGGCCTGGCCGCGGTGAGCTTTTGGATCGTCCGCGCCCAGGGACTGGTGTATGGCTATTTCAACTTTCTCAACATCGCGCGTTATCCGGACGTCATTTTCCCGTGGCTTTTCCGCCTGATTTTTGGCTGGGTGATTCCGGTGGTGATCATTGCGAACATCCCCGCGCGCCTGCTCATCAAATCGCTTGGTCAACCGTTTCCTTTGATGCTGCATCTAATCATCGCGTCGACCATTGTGTTCTGGCTTTCCCGGGTGTTTTGGAAATTTGCGCTGCGACATTATTCCAGTGCCAGTTCGTGAACTCGATTCCGCCTTCTGTTGACGAAAGCGGCCTCGACCGCGACGCTGCGTTACTCCCGCATACGCGGGATAACTCTCGGCGATGATCATTGAAGTGAAAGTTCCGTCGGTCGGCGAATCTGTGACTAGTGGCGTCGTTTCCGCCTGGCACAAGAAGTCGGGTGAGTTTGTGAACGAAGGCGAACCGCTCTTCGCGCTTGAGACCGACAAGGTCTCCACAGACGTTGTCGCTGAAAAATCCGGCGTGCTCGAAACGAAAGTGCCCGAAGGTCAGGAAGTAAAGATCGGCGAAGTCATCGCCATTATCGACGATTCGAAGCAGAGGCTGGAAAAAGAGAAAAAACAAATACCGAAAGAAAAGCAGCCGGAGGCAAAGAAGAAAGAACGTGAGCCGCAGAAAACGCCGAAAGCTGTAGCCCCAAGCTTTGACGGTGGCGCGCCAACGCGTCCTGATACAAGCCTTTCTCCCGCGGTTCGCCGGATCATTGAGGAAGAAAAGATCCAGCTGGAAGAAATTGCCGGCACAGGGCCCGGCGGCCGCCTAACGAAGGCTGACGCGCTCACGGCGGTGGAAGCACGTGGCAAGACGGAACCGGCAAAATCTGTAGGGGAAGCTGATAGCTCCCCCGGAACGGCAGCGCCGTCCCCTAGAGTTCAAGCGAAGGCGGAGGGCCGCTTTACCCGCAAAAAAATGTCACCGTTGCGTCGCAAAATCGCGCAGCAACTGGTGATGGCGCAGCACACCGCGGCGATCCTCACCACGTTTAATGAATGCGACATGAGCGCGGTGCAGGAATTGCGCCATAGCAAACAAGAGAAGTTCACGAAAGAGCACGGCGTGAAGCTTGGTTTGATGTCGTTCTTTGTAAAAGCGAGCGTGGAAGCTCTCAAAGCCGTGCCGGTCGTCAACGGTCGCATCGACGGCGAGGATTTCATTCAAAACAACTTCTATGATATCGGCGTGGCTGTTGGCACCGAGCGCGGACTGGTTGTGCCGGTGGTGCGCGACGCCGATAAGAAAAGTTTTGCCGATGTGGAGCGCAACATTGCTGATTATGCGGCCAGAGCGCGCGACGGCAAATTAAAGCTCGAAGAGCTGCAGGGCGGCACGTTCACAATCACAAACGGCGGCGTGTACGGCTCGCTATTCGCCACTCCGATTTTGAATCCGCCGCAGAGCGGCATTCTGGGCATGCACAAAATCATGCCCCGCCCAGTGGCGGTGGACGGCAGCGTGGAGGTCCGCCCGATGATGTATCTCGCGCTGAGCTACGATCACCGCGCCATCGACGGCAAAGAAGCGGTTACCTTCCTGATAAAAGTGAAGGAGTGCATCGAGGATCCGAAAAAACTCCCGCTGGATTTTTAGAGCAAGCGTGTCACCGCTGCCATTTGATGAACACTTGGCTTTAGCCAGGTGCTCCTGGGCGCGGCATGAACGGGCCGTTTCAAGGGCTTTCTCGAATACTGACTCAAAAAAGCTGTCGAAACCATCGCTTTTCACCTCCGCATACACCGGGCTAAAGCGGCGGTGTTAATGGGAAGCCCTGAGGGCAGTTGCGTCTGCGATTCTTTTCGCGAATGCTGAGTGGCAAATAGTTATGGAAAGATTTGACGTAGTTATTATTGGCTCAGGTCCAGGCGGGTACATTGCTGCGATCCGTTCCGGTCAGCTTGGCTTGAAGACCGCGCTTGTCGAGAAAGACAAGGAATTGGGCGGCACCTGCTTGAACGTGGGATGCATCCCGAGCAAAGCGCTTCTCACGTCGAGCGATCATTTCATGTTCGTGAAAAAAGAAGCGGCGAAACACGGCATCGTGATCGACGGCGCTCGCGTCGATCTCGCGAAGATGCAAGAGCGCAAGAACAGGGTTGTAAAAACATTCAACAGCGGCGTGCGCTCGCTAATGAAGACGAACAAGGTGACTGTGTTCGAAGGCTGGGGCACGATCACCGCGCCCGGAAAAATCTCGATCAAATCTTCAAACGGTCAGACGCAGGAGATCGAAACGAAAAATATTGTCATTGCCACCGGCAGCACACCGATGGAATTGCCATTCGCGAAATTTGACGGCAAAACAATCGTAAGCAGCACCGAAGCGCTGGAATTTACGGAAGCGCCTAAAAAGCTCGTCGTGATCGGCGCGGGCGCGGTAGGGTTGGAGCTCGGTTCTGTTTGGAACCGGCTCGGTTCGGAAGTGACGATGTTGGAATTTCTGCCGCGCATCGCACTCGGGTTCGATCTCGAGCTCTCGAACCTGCTTCAGCGTTTGCTCACCGCCCAAGGCATGACATTTCATCTGGAGGCAAAAGTCACTGCGGTGAAGCTCAATAACGGGCGCGCGACGGTGATCGCAGCCAAAGGCGATCAGGAACTGAAATTCGACGCAGATAAAGTCCTCGTCTCGGTTGGGCGTCGCCCGTTCTCCGAAGGTCTTGGCGCGGAAAAAGTGGGCGTCCAGTTAGATGAGAAGAGACGCATCAAAGTGGACAAGCATTTCCGCACGAACGTCGAAGGTATTTATGCCATCGGGGACGTGATCGCCGGGCCTATGCTGGCCCACAAAGCCGAAGACGAAGGAATCGCTTCCGTGGAAATCATTGCGGGCAAAGCCGGCCACGTGAACTACCAAGCTATCGCCGGTATCATTTACACCAATCCCGAGCTAGCGGGCGTTGGTCTCACGGAAGATCAAGCCCAAGAGCAGGGGATCGAAGTGAAGATTGGTAAATTTCCATTCCGCGCCAACAGCCGCGCGCTTACGGGCGATGACATGGAAGGGATGGTCAAGTTCGTCGCCGACGCCAAAACTGATCGCATTCTCGGCGGACACATTTTGCATCATGCCGCGTCGGAGTTAATCGCGGAAGCCGTTTCAGTGATCGAATTCGGCGGCAGCTCCGAAGACATCGGGCGCACCACTCATTCTCACCCCACGTTAAGCGAAGCTGTGAGAGAAGCGGCGCTCAACGTCGAGAAACGCGCACTACACATCATCAACCGCTGAGAATTGTAGGGCAAGCGCTCCGCTTGCCGAAGTAATGGCAGGCGATGCGCCTGCCCTGCAATCACTTCGCCAATTGTGCCTCTCTGTGCCGGATTACTAACAACGTCACCAATGCAGATATCGCACAAACGATTGCGCCGAACGCGAACGCGAAGGATGTGCCTGCCCTGTGCGCAACGGCTCCGGCTTCCAAGCTACCGAGGGGAATCATGGCGCCGAACACGAGCGACCACACGCCCATGACGCGTCCCCGCATCTCGTCCGGCACGATGGTTTGCAGTACAGTGTTTGAAGTTGAAAAAAACAGCAGCATTCCAAATCCTGCGGCGAAGAGGAATACGAGCGCGAGCGGAAAACTTTTGGTGAACGAAAGCGCCAGCATCGCCGCGGAAAATAACCAGACGCCGCCGAGTGCGATTTTGCGCGGCGTGAAAAAATGTCCAAAGGTCGCGACCAGCAGGGCACCGACGAACGCGCCGGTTCCGCTCGCGGACATCAGAGTCCCATAACAATTTGCGCCGCGTCCGAGCACATCTCGTGCAAACGCCGGCATCAGTACCGCATACGACCAGCCGAAAACGCCGACCGCTAGAAATAGCAGCAAAATCGTGCGCACACGCTGATGTTTCATCGAATACAAGATCCCCTCCCACGCGTGCTCGCCCGCTGAAGCGATTTCGATTTTTCGCTGGAAGGGCGGGAGACGCATTATCAGCAAACCGACGATTACAGCGACAAAGCTGAAGCCGTTCAGGAAAAAGCACATCGCTACGCCGACGGCGCCAATCATCAAGCCGGCGACGGACGGACCTACGACGCGCGCTCCATTCACAATGGAGCTGTTAAGCGAGATCGCGTTCAGCAAATCTTCGCGGCTCGTCATTTCCACTGTGAACGACTGGCGCGCGGGCATGTCGAAGCCCATCGCGATTCCGTTAAGCGTGGCGACGAGGATGATAAACCCTGTCGTAGCGAAGCCGAGCCACACGCCCGCCGCGAGTAAAAATGCGCACATCATTTGCGCCGATTGCGTCGCCACAAGGATCGAGCGTTTCGGATAGAGATCAGCCAGCGCGCCGCCCCATATTGAAGAGAGCACCATCGGCGCGGAACCCACGGCAGAAACGAAGCCGAGCAAAAATTTCGAATTGGTAATTTGGTAAACGAACCAGCTCATCGCAGTCTGCTGCATCCACGTGCCAGTGAGCGAGACGAGCTGGCCCCAGAAGAACAGCCGATAATTGGGGTGGCGCAGCGCGCGAAATGTGTGCCGCCACGTTATGCCACCCACGGGCATGCGCCGTTGTCGGCCGCTGAGGTCTTCCGGCACACGTGCAGTTTCCGTAGTTTTCGCGGGCATCAATGATCATGGCTGCCAAGGACGAGAATTGCAAAAATCGTACCGTTTCGTGTGCTCGATGTGGACGCTCACATTTGTAGCGGCGTTTGTGTCAAACGCCGAATTTAGGGACAGGCGCTTGGCACAAGCGCCTCTACAACTTTCCCACTGTGCTAAGTTCTTCTGTGGAAAGCACAGAGGCAATTCTTCTCCGCAAACGAAAATTCAGCGACACAAGCCTGATCGTGTCGTGGTGCACGGAATCATTTGGGTGCATTCAAACCATGGTCAAGGGCGCGCGACGTCCGAAAAGCCCGTTTGCCGGAAAACTGGATCTGTTTTTTGAGGCTGAAATTTCAATCGTGCGGAGCCGCAAATCCGATTTGCATACACTCACGGAAGTCGTCCTGAAAAATCCTTTTCCCGGAATTCGGAGTAATTATCTGCGCACACAGACTGCCTCGTATTTTGTCGAGTTGATTGAGATTTGCACCGAGCGCGATCATCGCGAGCCCGAATTGTTTGGATTGTTGCGCCGGGCTTTTGGTTATCTCGATGCCAACGATCCGACGTCGCGCGCGGTCGCGCATTTCGAGACCGAACTAGCGCGTATCGCCGGCGTGCATGATGAAACAAGATTGAAAGCCGATCCGGCGTTTGCGCTGGGAAATTTGTTCGGGCGATTGCCGCTTTCCCGCACGCCGCTCTTGAAAACACTGGCGGCGGGGGCGAAGAAGACGTCGAAATGAGATTCGGCAATGTTATCGCGGCGCTCGTAATCGCCGGGCTCGGCTTCACCGCCGCAGCGAAGGAAAACTACAAATTCGATCCGTCGGGCTCCAGCATCGGGTTTAGTGTTCATCAATTCCTCGGCACGACTCGCGGCAAGTTCGCGAACTTCAGCGGCAGGATCGAAGTCGATCGCGAACATCCGGAGAATTCCTCGGTCACTGCGCAGATCGATGTGCAGAGCATCGATACGCGCATCAAAAAACGCGACGATCATTTGCGCAGTGCGGAATTTTTTAACGTGGAAAAATTTCCGCAAATGACCTTCAAGAGCCGGAGCGTAAAGCGAACTGGTCCGCAAAGCGGCGATATTCTTGGCGATCTCACAATTCATGGTGTGACCAAACCGATCACGCTTCATGTGAAACTGCTGACGCCACTGAATGAAACGGCTCGGACACGGTGGGCCGTAAGTTGCGACGCAATTAATCGGCGGGATTTCAATCTAATGTTTGCGCAAGGGACTGAGGCAATCTCCGGCATCAGCCAGACAGTGGCGATCAATATTGAGATCGAAGCGAAGCGCGCAGAGTAGGTCGGCGATCTCAACGTAAGCTGATGGAAATCATTCCCCTCGGAGATTCCGCGCTGGTCTTGCGCGTGCGCGAGCAATTTGAGGATGCGCCTGAAAAAACGCTAGAGGGAGTGCTCCGAGTTTTTGAATTGCTTCAACGCGCGGCAATTCCGGGCGTGATCGAACTTGCGCCCGCTTACACCAGCGTCGCGGTCTTTTTTGATCCGATTACGATCGCGAAAGCGAGCGAAACACCGGACGGCGTCTTTGATTGGCTGGCGTCGCGTATTCGCGGAGTTATAGCCACGGGCGCTGACCGCCGACGCAAAGTGAGATCTCAGGCCCGAAACGTTGAAATCGCGGTGTGCTACGATCCGCCGTTCGCTCCCGATATTGATGATGTCGCACGGCATACACAGCTCCCGGCCACCGAAATTGTGAATCTCCACACCGCAACCGAATATCGAGTGGCCTGTATTGGGTTCGTTCCTGGTTTTCCATTTCTGGCAGGGTTGCCGAAGAGTTTGGCGACGCCGCGCCGCGGCGTACCGCGCAAAGAAATTCCTCCCGGTTCGGTTGGCATCGGCGGTGCGCAAACCGGAATTTATCCATTGCGTTCCCCCGGCGGGTGGAATCTGATCGGTCGCACTCCGCTGAAGCTTTTTGATCCGACAAAGAATCCGCCCACGCTCCTGCGTCCGGGGGATCGCGTGCGCTTTCGCGCAATTACGCGGAAGGAGTTTGCCACCATTAGTGAGGATCCGCCAAAATAACAACTAGAGATCCTTCACTCCGTTCAGGATGACAATGCGATGAATGCGGTTGTAACCCGGGCAGGATTTCTAACATCGGTCCAGGATCTGGGCCGCACGGGTTTTCGCCAGTTTGGTGTTTCGACCAGCGGCGCGCTCGATTCGTTTGCATTGCGCGTAGCGAATCTGCTGGTTGGAAACGATGAAGGCGCAGCGGGGCTCGAAATCACGCTGGGCGGTTTGCAGCTGCAGTTTCAGGACGAGCGAATCGTCGCCTGGTGCGGCGGCGAATTTGAGGTGCAGATTGGATCACGAGCATTGCCTGCCGGGCATGTCGCGCATTTGCAAAGTGGTGACGAATTGAAATTTGGCCGCGCTCAATTTGGCTGCCGATGCTGGCTTGCGATTTCCGGCGGAATCGATGTGCCGGGTGTTCTTGCTAGTCGCTCGACTGATTTGCGTGCCAATTTCGGCGGACTCGAAGGCCGGCCCGTGCGTAATGGCGATCAACTTTCGTTAGGGGAATCTCGACAGCCTGAGCCCGAGGCTACAGGGAGAATTTCCTCGTGGGCGGCACCACACGATTGGGCAAGCCCGGCAAGCAGCCACCCCAATCTGCGTTTCATCCGTGGCGTAGATTGGAACCGATTCAACGATGTGACCATTCAACGATTCACGAATCAACAATTCATTGTTTCACCGGATTCCGACCGCATGGGAGTTCGTTTTGATGGTCCGGAACTGAAACGCGAGGACGAAACCGATCTTGTTTCGGAAGCGGTCGCGCCCGGCACAATCCAGGTTCCACCAAGTGGCAAACCGATTTTGCTTTTGGGAGATTGCCAAACCATCGGCGGGTATCCAAAAATAGCTTACGTGATCATAGTCGATCTTGGCGTCGCAGCGCAACTTCGGGCTGGTGATCACGTGCGTTTTTCCGAAGTCTCGCTGCAAGATGCGCATCGGGTGTTACTGGAACGCGAGCGTGATTTGGAGCGTTTCCGCGTCGGCCTGACTCTCCAAAGGTCATGAACTTATCTGTCGATCTGAACGCGGACCTCGGCGAAGGCTCAGGCCACGATGCCGAGCTGTTCGAGCTGATCAGCTCGGCCAATATCGCGACCGGTTTTCACGCCGGCGACTCCGATACGATGCACGCCGCCATTTCCGCGGCGAAGAAGCAGCGAGTGGCTGTCGGAGCGCATCCGAGTTTTTTCGATCGTGAGAATTTCGGACGTAAGGAGCTGACGATACCCGGCGCCGAAGTGTTCGACGCGGTGGCTTATCAACTTGGAATTTTTCAAGCGATCGCCTCCGCACTGGATGTGCAACCGAATCACGTCAAGCCGCACGGCGCGCTGTACAACATGGCGGTACGCGATGCGAACCTGGCCGACGCAATCGCGCGCGCCATCGCATCGGTTGATTCTCAATTGATCTTGTTCGCGCCGGACAAAAGCGAACTCGCGCGCGCCGGCGAGGCACACGGTTTGCAAATCGCGCACGAAATCTTCGCCGATCGCAACTACTTGAGTGACGGTTGGCTTGTCCCACGCACGCGACCAGACGCACTACTCCACGACCCCAAAGAAGCAGCCGAGCGCGTTCTGCGGATGTTGCGCGAAGGCAAGGTACGCTCCGTGGAAGGCCGCGATGTCGATGTGCGCGGCGAAACAATTTGTGTGCATGGAGACACCCCCGGCGCAGTCGAGTTCGCCCGCGAATTGCGAGCACGGCTCGAGCGTGAAAGCGTTACGATAAAGGCGCCACGCAAACAATGACAAATATAAATGCCGAATGACGAAGGAATGAGCTAAGCTCGAATGACGAAATTAAGGCCTCGATCCAGTCGATGGTCGGTTCGGACTTCGTCATTTTCGATTTCGTTCGTCATTCGTCATTCGTGCTTCCTCATTCATTCATGAGAAGCAACGCTGCCAGCCAACAGCCCTCCGGCTTAGTCCGCGCGCTGGGGCCGATCGACGCGACCATGATTGTCATCGGTTCGATGATAGGTTCCGGAATTTTTATCACTTCAGCCGAAACATCGCGGTTGAGTGGCGCGCCGGGTTGGTTGTTGCTCGCGTGGGCGCTCGCCGGCTTGCTGACAATCACGGGCGCACTGTGTTGCTCAGAGTTGGCGACGATGATGCCGCGCGCGGGCGGTGTTTATGTTTTTCTGCGCGAGGCATTCGGTTCTCCAATCGGATTTTTGTATGGCTGGACTTTGTTCCTCGTGATCCAAACAGGGACGATCGCCGCAGTGTCCATTGCGTTCGCGAAGTTTCTGGGCGTTTTCGTTACAGCAGTTTCACCCGATAATTACCTGGTCGCGCCGATCTCGTTGGGCGGTTACGCCATCAGTTTATCCACGGAACAACTGGTGGCCGTAGCGTTGATCGCGCTTCTGACGTGGACGAACACGCGCGGGCTCGAGGTTGGAAAAATTGTACAGAACACATTTACCTTCGCGAAAACCGCCGCGCTGGCGGCCGTAGTGGTGATCGGTTTGTCGTTAGGATGGAAACCCAATTCTGCCGCGCTCAGCTCGGCCTGGTGGGACTCCTGGGCCAACGGCTGGGACCCGCGGGTGGCGCAGCCTGGTCGCGGTCACAGGCGGCTTCGCTCTCACACTGCTGTTTGGCAGGTCGATGGTCGGTCCGCTTTTCGCCCAGACCGCCTGGACAAACGTGACCTTTATCGGCAGCGAAGTGCGGGATCCGGGAAAAAATCTTGTACGCGCGCTTGTCGGAGGGTGTGCCGTTGTGGTCGTACTTTACCTGCTGGCCAATGTCGCTTACCTGGCGGTGCTGCCATTTCCGGAAATCCAGCATGCGCCACAAAACCGCGTAGCCGTGGCGATGATGAACGCCGTCTTCGGTTATCCCGGTGCCATGTGCATGGCCGCGGCCATCATGATTTCCACGTTCGGCTGCGACAACGGACTGATTCTCGCCGGAGCGCGGGTTTACTATGCCATGGCGCGCGATGGCTTGTTCTTCCGAAAAATTGCGACCACAAATCGGTTTCGTGTTCCCGCGGCAGCGCTCGTGGCGCAGGGCATTTGGACCACCCTCCTGGTTTTGCCGCGCACGGTTACAACCAATGCCGCCACACAGCAGGTGACTTACGGGAACGTTTACAATCAACTGCT
>DATFXC010000078.1:0-15503 GCA_035258625.1 Candidatus Udaeobacter sp.
TGCCTTCATAGAATTGGCGCGCCCGCAATGTCATTCACGGGCACAGCGGCGAATCCAATTTCCTTGACCTTCATCATTCCCTCGCGGCCTTCACCGCCTTTTGCGCTGCATCGGCGAGATCGTCCGCTGCGATTAGCGCGAAGCCGCTTTCCTTCAACAGTTCTTTGCCTCGCTCGACGTTTGTTCCTTCCAAACGAACGACAAGCGGCACCGATAGCTTAACCGTTTTCGCAGCATCGATGATACCTTGCCCGATTACGTCGCATTTCATGATCCCGCCGAAAATATTAACCAGAATCGCTTTCACGTTTTTGTCGGCGATCAGGATTTTGAACGCTTCGGTCACCTGCTCTTCCGTCGCGCCGCCGCCGACGTCCAGAAAGTTAGCCGGTTCGCCGCCGTAGAATTTGATGATGTCCATGGTAGCCATGGCGAGGCCTGCGCCATTGACGAGGCACGCTATGTTGCCGTCGAGCCCAATGTAATTCAGCCCGTGTTTTGACGCTTCGACTTCGCGAGGGTCTTCCTCGGCTATGTCACGCATCGCATCGATCTCCGGATGGCGGTACAGCGCGTTGTCGTCGAAGTTAAACTTGGCATCCAGCGCGAGGACTTCGCCTTTGTTCGTAACGACCAGTGGGTTGACCTCAACCATCGAGCAATCGTACGCAATGAAAGTGCGATAAAGTCCTTCGAATAATTTTGACGCGTTCTTTAGCTGCGATGATTCGAAACCAAGTTGTTTTGTCAGTTTGCGCGCCTGGTATGGCTGCACGCCGGCTAATGGATCAATCGGCTCCCGAATAATTTTCTCGGGCGTTTTCGCCGCGACAGCTTCAATTTCGACGCCGCCTTCCGTGCTGGCGACAATTAAAGGCGCAGCGGTCGCGCGATCGAGCAGGACCGCAAAATAGATTTCCCGCGCAATATCGGCCGATTCTGCCACGAGAACTTTGTTCACCAAGCGACCAGCGGGGCCCGTCTGGTGCGTCACCAGAATTTGCCCGAGCATTTTTGCTGCAACACTGCGGACTTCCTCAAGCGTTTTGCGAACGTGAACTCCGCCTTTAAATCCGTTCTTGAAACTGCCCTTGCCGCGCCCGCCGGCGTGGATCTGTGCCTTAACAACAATATCGATATCGCCCAGCTCACGCGCTATCTGCTCCGCTTCATCGAGTGTCGCCGCGACTCTGCCACGGGTTGTAGCCACATCGAATTTTTGCAACAACTCTTTGGCTTGATATTCGTGAATGTTCATCTGGAAACTACAAAGTATCGATACCCAGACGGGCAGAGTGGAATAGCCCGCGCAACGCGACTCAGCAACGATTTTTCTTTTTCGAAATGGCTTGCGTTGCGGAAATCGAACCGACTACCGTGGCAGCCATGAAAACCTCAACGAAGCTCTTCAGAATAGCTGGCGCACTCCTGCTCACGCTCGCGTTCACCATCGTGGCCGCCACGCCCCAGCAGGAAAAAGCATTCACCGATAAGTACAAAGCAGCATTCGAAGGCAAGGACACTGCGACGCTGGAGTCCTTCCTCTACACTCAAGGCTCCGACCCAGCGGCCCTCGAGTTTTACAAAATGATGCAGTCCGCGGAAGCCGGAGAGAAAATCTCCAAGATTGAGCTTGTTAATCTCACGCCGGAGGACGTGAAAAAAGCAACGACACCAATGGACGGACCAACTGGCAAAGTTTGTTTGACGTTAAAACCCACCAAAAAGCTGATCATCAAGATCGATAAGAAAGACGGCAGCGGCAGCTCAAGTAGTTCCAGTGAAAATTTTGTCGCTGAGAAAGACGGTAAATTCGTCATCCCCGTGCCCGGGCCGTGTAAATCCTGAACGCGTCGGCGCGCTTGCACCGTGACTGTTGGAGAGGGCCGCCGACCGGGCGCTTCGGCGAGCCGCATGCTTGAGCTCGCCTCACGCTCGGTCCTGAGTGAAAAGCGTGCCCACCGTGCGCTGGTGCGCCGGTGCTTCGAGTGAGTTAACGAAGTTGCGAAAGCGTTGGGAGAAAACTTCAGGCCGAAGTTTCCAGTAATACGCCATGCCCGGTGCGAAGACGTAATGCCGCAGGAGTCCGTGCCACCCTTCCCAGAGCTGCTTGTCCATCAGTCCATAAACATAGTGAAAATGAATCGTCTCAAACGCTTTCAAGAATTGATAGGCAGCATGGAAAAATCGGGCTCGCTCTTCGACTGAGAGTGCGCTGATGTCTTCGAGGCCAATGCGCCAAATTCGTTCCAACTCGGCATTCTCCATCAAAGGCTTGGTGACGTCGCGCATGGCCGTTGCAGCGGCATCTTGCGTCGCGAGCCTGGACACGCGCGTGCTCTGATGAACTTGCACAGCCAGATACAGCACGGACAAGACGACCGCTAGCGAGCCGATTAACTGCGAGATCGCGCTAATCGCGTCCCAATTCATCGTTCCGACTGTACCATGTAAATCGCAGCCCGCTTGAATGTCATTCTGAGCGCAGCGAAGAATCCAGCTGCTTCGACCACCTTCAAAGTCAAGTTAAGCTGAGAGATCTTCAGTCGGTTTCGCAGCGGAACCAGTATCCGTAATGAGTTGAAGTAGCCCGATGTTTCGCTTTGCTCAACATGACAGCGATATTTTTCGGTTTTGCTACTTCGGTTCGTCGGCAACTTTGAGAACGATCTTTCCACGCGTGTGTCCAGTCGCGACTTGCTCCTGCGCCTTCATCGCCTCCGAAAGCGGGAATGTTTGAGACACAATTACTTTGATTTTCTTGTCATCGATTAGTTTGCCGATCTCGGCGAGCTCTTCTGAATTTGGCTCAACATTCAGAGCAGCGCCACGAATACCGTGTTTCTCCAGTTCGGACTTCTTCGGACGCGCAACGAGTGAAACAATGATGCCGCCTTTCTTCACTACGCCGTATGAACGGACGAGTGTATCCCCGCCAATCGAATCAAGCACCACATCAACATCTTTAGCGACATCCTCGAATTTTTGCTTCGTGTAATCGATTGTCACATCTGCGCCAAGTTGTTTCAGGAGATCCTGATTCGCAGTTGAAGCCGTCGCGATGACCTTCGCGTCGCGTGCCTTAGCGATCTGGATTGCAAACGATCCCACACCACCTGAGCCGCCGTGAATAAGGACTGTCTGGCCCGACTTGAGTTTCGCTGTGTCGATTAACGCCTGCCACGCAGTCATGGCCACAATCGGCACGGCAGCCGCCTCCACATACGTGAGCGATTTCGGCTTAGGCGCCGCTTCCCGTTCCGTGATCAACGCGTATTGTGCGTAGCCGCCGCTGTTGTCCAAGCTGACGTACGCGAACACGGGATCGCCAGCTTTGAACTTCGTGATCTTGTTTCCGACTTTCTCGACGACGCCTGCGGCATCGCCGCCGAGAATTATGGGGAACGCGCGGTTTCCCTCTTTAGCGAACATTCCCGATCTGATCATGCCATCGACCGGATTCACACCAGCCGCAATGACCTGGACGAGCAACTGATCGTCCTTCGGTTCCGGTCGCGGGACGTCCTCATACTTCAAAACCTCTGGGCCGCCATACGCGTGAATGACAACAGCTTTCATCGTCGGCGTAGGAGATTGCGTGCTCGCATTGGTTAATAAAGCCGGCCCCGCCACTACAGCTGCGAGAAAAGTGAGTCCACTTGCGATCCGCATAACGAACGTGCCTAAAACCGGGGGACTAAGCCCGCCGTGTGATGTGTGACTTCCGACTTCCGGCCCTTGATCTCGAGCGGTTAAAATTTACTGCGTTTTGCTTTCAGTGTGAAAGGCGCCGACCCATTTGCCGCCCTGCTGCACCCAAACACTTCCGCTGTTGTACGTGCCGGACATATCCTTGCCCTCGGAAGTCGCCTGTATCTTGGCTTTGTACGTAAGGACAGCAACTTTCGGATGTGGAAAGACCACCTTCACATCTGTGAATGAGTAATCGCGCAGATCGCTCTTTGCCATGTCGGCAAGCTCAGCGTCTAACGTTTTTATCCCCTCTGCATAAACGCCATAATAATCCTTCGACATCAGCGCCTTGAAGGCGTCTGCCTGTTTGTTTTTGTACGCTTCCCACGCCGATTTTTCGAGATCACTGATCGTCGACTCGTTCGCAGTGGATTTGCCTGCCTTCGCCGGTTTCCCCTGACTAAAGCAGACAGGAGCTATCGCAAGCAGCGTGATACAACAAAGAATGAATGGTTTTTTCATAGCGTCTGTTTATTCAAACGCTGCTTATTGGTCGAGCTTTTTCAAGGAACCTCGAGGATCGATTTTCGCTGCGAAATCGTGCGACTCCTTCTGGTGCGCTATCCCGCTTCATTCACCGAAAGCGAAGGTGGTGGCATTAGCACAGACAAAAATTCCGGCGGGATGAAGCCCGCCCACACATCGTAATCGGGACCAAATTGCCGCAGGAACAACAGTGAAAACGCGGCAAGCGTCACTGGAAGTGGCAAAAGTATGACTGTGCCGACATATGGAATCGCAGCAATGCAACAAGTCGCGCATGCAACCGCGCAACTGATCAAGACCACTGCGACTCCCAACACCAGAAGAAACAACACGTAAAGAAGGATGGGCCCGGGATGGGCGGCAACCAAATGGACGGTCTGCGTAAAGGCGGGTCGCGAAAGACACCGCTGTCGGTACATGATCGGCACCATCAATTGCGATATCACAACCAGAATCAGCGCCAGACCGATCAGAAAAATCAGGAACGAGCTGAAGGCGATCAATAATCCTGCGCCGGGCCGTGAGCCAGGACCTCGGATAATCAGGGGAAGGGCGAGTCCAAAAGTGCCAACGACAGCCAATCCGACCAGCACCAGCACGACGACCAGTGAGAACAGGAAGAAACTGTTTCCTTCTGCACGAAATTCCTTCCATGGTTCGACAATGGCGGCGCGATTACGAACGATGCAGTCCACAAAAATAAATCGCCCGCGTGCGCGCAGCCAAGCGAGCAGGACAATGAGCAAGAGGATGAAGCAAATCAAAATGCAAATGCCTACGACGAGAATCGGCTGTGGAATTTGGCCGATCGTTTCGTTGAACTTTTGGGCATCTTCGCGACGGTCGAACTGGTAATTGAAGTTACCGCCCCCACCACTGCCCAAGCTCGCAAGCCAGGCGGCAAAGCCGATCACCAGCCATTTTTTTAAATCGAACGGCTGAAACAGAATTCGCTTCATCAACTCGAACCCTTCACCGAATGGCTTGAAGATTTCGATCTTTGGTTCGGTTCCGTTCATATGTGACTTGTGAGGAAGCGGCGGCGATTGTAGGAGAACCACATCGGTTGCCAAGCCAAACGAACAGCAACCGAAGCGGTTGCCCAGAAATTCGCACGCAACAGAGCGGCCAGTCCGCTGTCCTCAATGGATGTAACGGCGCGTAGCGGCAGATGCGCTGAGGACATCGCACCCGACAGCACGCGTGGGTTGTTTAGTGAACGATGCGCACCATCTTAATCATCGATGTCGAGTTTACAACGACGCTATCCGATCGGCGCGGAATTGGTCGGCGAAAACCAAACGCATTTTCGTGTTTGGGCGCCCAAGGCGCGGGAACTTGATGTTGTTTTGGAAGACGCTGCAGACGGCACGCCAACATCTTGCGCGCTCACAGGCGAGCCAGGCGGCTATTTCTCGGGTGCAGCCAGCGCTGGCGCTGGTGCTCGCTACCGGTTTCAAGTCAATCGCGCCGAAAATTCTTATCCAGATCCCGCGTCGCGCTTTCAACCCGATGGACCTCACGGTTCCTCCTGCATCGTCGATCCAACGAAATTCCCATGGAGCGACGCGGAATGGCCCGGACTGAAACTCAAAGGCCAAGTCATTTACGAAATGCACATCGGCACATTCACTAGGGACGGAACGTGGCGCACCGCTGCCGAACAGCTACCTGAGTTGGCGCGCATTGGAATCACGGCGATCGAGATGATGCCAATCGCGGAGTTCCCAGGCAGATTTGGCTGGGGCTACGACGGCGTCGATCTCTTCGCACCTTCGCATTTGTATGGAGCGCCTGATGATTTGCGCGCCTTTATTGACCACGCGCACTCGCTGGGTATCGGCGTAATTCTCGACGTCGTCTATAACCACTTCGGGCCCGACGGAAATTATCTGGGAATTTTTGCCGATGACTATTTGATCCGTGGAAAAGGGCACGAGTGGGGCGACGTGATTAACTTCGACGGGCCGAATTCAGGGCCGGTTCGCGAATTTTTCATCACCAACGGACGGTATTGGATCGAGGAATTTCATTTCGATGGGTTCCGCTTCGACGCGACCCACGCCATTGGTGACAATTCAGAAGAATACATCATTGGTGCAGTCAGTCGCGCTGCTCGCAAAGCGGCCGGGGCACGGACGATCATCCTAATCGCCGAGAACGATCTTCAGGAGGCCAGGATGACGCGGCCGCAGAATAAACGCGGCGACGGTTTGGATGCGATGTGGAACGACGATTTTCATCATAGCGCAATCGCCGCCTTAACTGGACGCAGCGTCGGGTATTTCGGCGACTACTCCGGAAATCCGCAGGAATTTATCTCCGCTGCGAAATACGGTTTTCTGTATCAGGGGCAGGCCCGTTCGTGGCGAAAGGTCTTGCGCGGCACTCCGACGTTCGGCATTCCCGCGGACGCGTTCGTTTGTTTTGTAGAGAACCACGACCAGATCGCCAACACCGGGCCGAGTGAACGCCCACGCTTTCAAACTTCCCCCGGTCGGTATCGCGCCATGACGGCGCTTCTACTGCTCGGACCGTGGACGCCATTGCTCTTTCAGGGCGAAGAATTCGGCGCCTCCAGTCCTTTTCTATTTTTCGCAGACGTCGGCGACGCGTCTGTGCGTCATGAAACTCGTAAAGGTCGCGCTGAATTGCTAGCGCCATTTTTATCGCTCAGCGAGGAGGAAACATTGAGGAGCTTGCCTGCGCCGGATGATCCGGAGGCGTTCTCCCGATGCAAACTCGATTTTTCCGAGCGTGAAAGGAATCGCGAGCTTTACGATCTGCACATGGACCTTCTGAAATTGCGCCTAGAAGATTCGCGGTTTCGGCAGCAAGGGTCGGGCGGAATCGATGGTGCGGTCCTCGGATCAGCAAGCTTTGTCCTTCGATATTTTTCGGAACAAAATGATGACCGACTGTTGTTGGTGAACTTTGGAGAGCGCCAGGTTTTGCATCCTGCTTCCGAGCCTTTGCTCGCGCCGCCCGCCGGTTATCGATGGGAAACGCTTTGGACGAGCAATTTGCAGCGTTACGGAGGAGCGGATGCCGTTGCAACCGCAACTGCGGATCAATGGATTTTGCCAGCCGAGTCCGCCGTCGCTCTGCGACCCATCAGCACTCACTCGCACGAACGACAGGTTGGGCAGCCGTCGAGAAAAGCGTGACGATTGGGGAAGTCGTCACGCATCGCATATTTGTCCTGACAGGATTCACAGCGCATACCTTCCGACCGATGAAAATCGCTTTGCTGATTGTTGCATCTGCTTTCACGCCCGTGTTCGCGCATGCACAGGAGACACCCGCGCCTACGCCGCCACCGAGAGTTTATCCCGTGGCGCTGCCCAACTACGACGAGGAGACCGCTACACGATTGCAGATTTTTTTGGACAACAGCGATTTTGGGCCTGGGAAGATCGACGGCAGAATGGGTGAATTTTTCCGTAAGGCACTCATCTCATACAAGCACGCTCACGCGATGCCGAAAACGGGCGCGGTAGACCAGTGGATACTCGACCAGGTGCCGGTGACTTACACGACTTACACGATCAGAGAAGAAGACCTGAAACAGGTTGGCGACGTTCCGGGAAGCCACGCTGAGCAGGCAAGATTGAAATGGCTGCCTTACACCTCGCCGCTCGAATTCGTCGCCGAGCGGTTTCATTCCACTGAGTCCTACATTCAGAAACTGAATCCCGGCAAAAACTGGGAACATCTTCAGCCGGGCGAAACTCTTAAAGTGCCGAATGTCTTGCCGTTCGAAGTCGAGAAATTCACCGAAGGAAAAATTCCCGAAAATCCGGTGTTCGCTTCTCGCAAGATTTTTGTCGATACACAGGAGCATTTACTCGAGGTGTTCGATCACGATCAGCTCGTCTGCGTGTTCCCGATCACGCCCGGATCGAAAACTCTGCCGGCGCCTGTCGGCACATGGAAAATTCTGGGTGCAACCGTCTGGCCGTGGTTCCGTTACGATGAAGGCATGCTGAACTACGGCGTGCGCACTGAGAATTACTACAATCTTCCGCCCGGTCCGAACAATCTGGTCGGCATTCTCTGGATGGGCTTGAACAAACCCGGGATCGGCATTCACGGCACGAATAATCCTGAGACAATTGGCCGCGCTGCGAGCCACGGCTGCATTCGCCTAGCTAACTGGGACGCCGCGCGCGTGAAAGACCTCGTGAGCGTCGGCAACACGGTAATCATTTTTTAACTTTCTCCCTGTTCTTGAGGTAGGGACGATTGACCTCAATCGCCCGCCCGCCAGCAGCTACGTCATGCAGGCAGGCGCTTCAGGTGAACCGCCCCTACCAGATTCCAAAAAATTTTCCGCGCGGAATCGCCATCTCAACCGTCTAGGCTGTAGATCGCAACAAAATGGATGCCAGTGAACGCGAGCAATACCGGGCGGCCATTCACGGCGATCGCGAGGCATTTGAAATGATCATTCGCGCGCACAGTCGAACGCTTTTCGCCGTCGCCTACGGGATTTTGCAAAACCGCGAGAAAGCCGAAGACGTTGTGCAGGATTCGCTGGTTAAAGCTTGGAAGATGCGCTGGCGCGTGCGCGATCCGGAGAAATTTCCGGCCTGGCTCAGCATGATCACTCGGCATCGCGCGCACGATGTTTTTCGAAAACGGCGACCCATTCCCATTGCCCACGAAATAATCGAAGCAAACGAAGCAGGTACAACTGATATCGCCGCGGTGGATCAACAGCTACACTCAGCGCTCGCCACGCTACCGGAACTTCACCGCGCCGCGCTCACCCTTCGTTATTTCGAAGAAATGGATTACCGGACGATCGAAAACACGCTCGGTCTCACGAACGGCGCATTGCGCGGAATTCTCGGCCGCGCCCTGGCTTCAATGCGCAAACAACTCCGCCCAGCTCTCACTTCAACCGATTGAATCTATGGCAACCGTCCACGACGAAATCGACAACTGGCTCGCTGCTGACCTTTACGGGGAACTCTCCGCCGAAGAACAACGCCAGTTGCACACTCATCTCGTCGACTGTGCCGCATGCCGAAAAACTCATCAGGAAACCAAAACGATGAACAAGATTCTGGAAGAAACGCTCGCTCAGGAGAAACCGGATCCGACGTTCGAACAGCGAATGCTGACCGGCTTTCGTAACCGCATCCCTGAAAGAAGTGGTGTCGTAAAATTGCTTGCTGATCTGATGCGTTTGCGCGCCGCACAAATCACAGCAGTCGCTGCGGTGTTGCTCGGACTTGTGCAACTCGGCCGCCTTATCACGGGCGAAACTGCAGTCGCCCCCCGCACTCGCGATCGCTTTGCGACCGAACAGTTGTTGGAACAACCGGCAAAGGTAGCGGCGACGTCGGAGCCCGGTCGAGCTGGCGCTTTGGATAAATCGGACGAACTCGCCGCAGGAAAACCAAAAGACCTGGCAGTCGCACCACTGTCGGTAGCCTCTGAAAACGAACCAAAGGTCGAGCGAGACTTCAAAGCGTACCCAGCAACAGTTCCGCCGGCCGAGACTGCGCAGGCGGAAATGGCTGCTAAGGAAAGTAACAGCGAGGCGGCAGTGATGAACTCCGCAGCGGAGCCGAGCTCGGCGGAAACGCCCACGCCGGAGGCGGCGAATCGCAAATTGATTCGGAATGCCAACGTCGAGCTGGAGGTCGTCAGTTTTAACGATTCGGTGCAAAAAATCACGGCATTTGCAAACGAAGAACGCGGCTATGTAGCGACGACAAATTCGCAGAAACAGGCGAATGGAAAACTCCGCGGCCAGGTGATCGTCAAAGTTTTGCCGGAAAATCTGGATCGCTTTCTTCAAAAGATTCGCAGACTCGGCGAGTTGAAGAACCAGACGCTCGGCACAGAAGACGTGACCAAGGCATACTTCGACACGGACGCGCGACTGAAGAATGCGCGTGTGATGGAACAGCGGCTGATCGACATGCTGAAAACGAAAACCGGCAAGGTGTCTGATCTGCTGCAGGTAGAAAAGGAACTCGGTCGCGTGCGTGAAGACATAGAAAAAATGCAGGGCGAACTGAAATACTGGGATTCGCAGGTGCAATTCGCCACGGTCACGATCTCGCTGGCAGAAAAGGACATGGAAGGGCCGGCGGCCTTCCTGATTAAAGAGTGTTCGCAGCTCGCACTTTATGCGCCAGATGTTGAGAAGATTTATAACGACATCAAAGCACTCGCGTCGCAAAAAGTGCAGATCACAAACGCGCAGCTGAACCGCGATTATTCCGGCCGCGTCTCGGCAACAATCACCATGTTGATCGCACCGGAGGAGAGTGACGCGGTGATTTCGCGCGTAAAATCTTTCGGCCGCGTCGAAAATTTCCAAACCCAAACGGAACGCATCGCTCAGGGCGGCAGCGGCATGTCGGAGAACGCAAAGACCAAGCGCGACAAGGTGGAGCTCAACATCACCATCTCTCGAGAGGAACAGGAGCAGGCGTTTCAGCAAACCAGCCTGCGGATTCGCACGTCGTCCGTGGATGAAAAGGCAAAGGAGCTTCGGGCCCTCGCCGAAAAACAAGGTGGACGTGTTCGCAGCTCGACCTTTAGTCGCGATCCGGACGGACGCGAACTGGCAAACGTTTGGCTACGCGTGCCGATGAAGAATTACCCGACGCTGATGCAATCGCTCGACTCGTTAGGCAGGGTAGAGAACGTCACTGTGCAACGTCAGGACCGCACAGGCACACAAATCGACGAAGCCAACGCGCCGGCGGACATTTCGATTCAGGTCTACAGCCAAGGCAACATTGTTTCCCACCAGAGCGGCCCGCTCGCCACGCTGCGCCGCACGCTCGCTCAAAGCGCCGGCGCAATCATGTGGAGCCTCCGCATGATTGGCGTCGCGATCGCATTTCTTGCGCCGTGGGTGGTTGCGATCGTAGCAATCTTATGGATCGCGAAGCGCGTCATGCGCGCTCGGCGATAGGTGAACGCGCGCGGTGCACGCTGTGGCAATCGAGACGGCCCGCCCTCGGGTCGCTGGGTGGCCGTAGCAATGCGGGCCGTTCGGTGGCGGCCCGAGTGCGCGCCGGCTCCATCATCATCTTCGGAGAAGCCGATCCACCAGGGTTGAATCCTTGGAAACATCCTTGCCCGCGCCGAAAACGAATCATAACTTATATTCGCCCAACTGAGGAGGCCCCCGAATGAAATCTCACAGCGGAATCAGCTACGACAACGCGGCAGTCGCCAGTTGCCCCAAACATTTACTCCAATTCGCAGTCGATCAGCGCTACGACGATTACACTTCGGTCGATCACGCAGTCTGGCGATTTATCATGCGTCAGAATATTTTTTTCCTGAAGGAGTACGCGCACAAAGTTTATTTCCAGGGCCTCCTCAACACGGGCATTTCTTTTGACCGCATCCCGCGCATCCAGGAGATGAACGATATTCTCGCAAAAATCGAGTGGGGCGCGGTCGCGGTGGACGGGTTTATTCCACCGGCGGCGTTCATGGAATTTCAAGCTTACAAGGTGCTGGTCATCGCGTGCGACATGCGCCAAATCCATCACATCGAATACACGCCCGCGCCGGACATTGTGCACGAAGCCGCCGGGCACGCGCCGATCATCGTTGATCGCGAATACTCGGAGTATTTGCAGCGCTTTGGAGAAGTCGGCGCGAAAGCGATGTCGTCGAAGAAAGATTTCGAGCTGTATCAAGCGATCCGGCACTTGTCGATCCTGAAGGAACGTCCAAATGCCGACGCCAAAGAAGTCGATGAAGCACAAAAGCTGGTAGAGCATCGGCAGAAAACTTTGGGCGAACCTTCTGAGATGGCGCTGCTTTCGCGTCTGCATTGGTGGACCGTGGAGTACGGCCTGATCGGCACACTTGAAAATCCGAAAATTTACGGCGCGGGCTTGCTTTCATCGATCGGCGAATCGGTCTCATGTCTCGAGCCCGAGGTGAAGAAGATCCCCTACTCCATTGACGCGATGAACACAGCGTTCGACATTACAACGCGCCAACCGCAGCTTTTCGTCTGCCGCGATTTTCAGCATCTCAAAGAGGTGCTTGAAGAATTTGCGAGCAAGATGGCCTACCAGATTGGCGGACTGGAAGGCATCAACAAAGCGATTGAATGCAACAACGTCGCGACCTGCGAGTGTTCGTCGGGCCTGCAAGTGAGCGGAGTTTTCACTGAAGTTATTACAGATGAAAACGATTGTCCGATTTATCTGCGGACCACTGGTAAGACTGCGCTGGCCTTCCGCAACAAAGAATTAGAAGGGCACGGGATCGATTATCACAAGAATGGCTTCGGTTCGCCGGTCGGGAAATGGAAGCAAACGTCAGCATCCCCCGAGCTGCTCACGAACGATCAGTTGCACGCACTCGGGATTGTCGAGGGAAGGAAGGCGAAACTTGAGTTCCTCAGCGGTGTGGCAGTTTCAGGGAAAGTGGAGAAAATCTTGCGTCGTGACGGCAGATTACTTCTGATCACGTTCTCAAACTGCACCGCCAAATATGGCGACCGCGTTTTGTTCGATCCCGATTGGGGGACATATGACATGGCGGTCGGCGAACGGATCAGCTCGGTCTTCAACGGGGCGGCAGACAAGGACGCCTACAATCAGGTCGCGCTCGTGCCGAAAGAACGAACGATCAAGGTCCCTTCGGACGCAAAACGGAAGCGTCTTGAAAACCTTTACGCACAAGTGCGCAAGATTCGCGAGAGCAAGACGGGGTATGAGCGGCTTGGCGAAATTTGGGAAACACAGCAGGCTGAACATCCGGAAGATTGGTTGTTGTCGATGGAGATTTTCGAGATCCTCGATACCACCGATCAACAGCCAGAACTCAAAACGCGCGTCGAGAAATTCCTGAACGAAAAGAAAGCAAAGACCAAAGATCTCTCGACTCTAATCAGTTGGGGCTTCCGGCTGATCGATTACCACAAGAGACCGGAATACCAAGCGGTGCTTCACGCCTCGCCGAAATAAGAGGAGCCGCTTCAAAGCGATACGGGCGAGCTTTCGCAAAGCGGCACGGCAGTGGCGCATTCCAAAACCTGGCTGTGGTTACAGGTGCTTATTTCCCGCTTGTGTTTTGGAGTGCTGCGGCGCTTTTTACTCGACGGCCGCTGTCGGATCTATCTTTGGTTTAACGATCACACTCGATCCATAGGAGCCGGTTAGTCGACCATTTCGCGCAAAGTCGCGCATCATGGTGAAATAGCCCGCCGCGTATCGGGTCGAGACACGTTCGCCATTTGAAGCGAGTTCGTACTCGGTCATCCCGTGCTCGGCATGAGGAAATATGGCCAGCGTAATCGGTTTGCCTTCACCAATCAGTGTTTTAATTCGGCGACTCGTCTCAGCGCTCGGCGCTTCGAGATCGTCTTCTCCGAGAATCCACAATTGCGGGGCTTTGACCGCACTAAGCGTGGGCATCGGGTCATACCGGAATGGCGTCCCGAAGATGAAGTCCTTGCCTTTCTCACGAATCTCGGGCGCGGTGTACGGCAAAATGAAATGCGTGTAATTACCATGCAGATCCTTATACCACGGCTCATGGCGGTACTTGGCTCTCACAGCATCGAAGTTTTCGAAGCCTTTCGTGAAACCGCTCTCGAACAAGGCTTCTGCGGCTGACGCCACCTCTAGCGCCTTCGAAATTTCGTCCTGGGTATGTCCTTTGAGACGCATCTCAAGCGCAACTTGCTGTTGGTCTTCGTCAATGACGGAGACGGCCAATCCGAAACTGACAATTACAAAATCGACTGGCGCGCGTGTCACCGCGAGCGGTGCGACCCAGCCTCCCTGACTACCGCCCTGGTATCCGATTCTGGCACAGCGCCTTCCAGCAATTCGCTTCGCTTCCTGCATAGCGGCCACGGTGTCATCGGCGAGTGCAACGAAATCTTGCGTGTATTTGCCTTCCGAACCGCCCGTTCCGCGTTTGTCATACACGAACGCGCCAACATTCTCGGCTGGTAAGAGTCGTTGGAGCGCATACGAGTCGCGTGCAGAATGTCTTTCCGCGCCGTGAATAAGAACGACGATCGGGACCGGATCATTGCCCTTCGGCAGCACTAACCTACCGGCGAGCTTAGTTCCGCCACGACCTTTAAACACCCTGTCAGTCGCATCGAATGGGACCCGGTAAGCTTTCTTCCGGTCGAATTCAATTTCACCCTCCGTGCAACGAGTAAAAGACACCGTATGTCCATCCGGTCGATCCGTCCACCCTAGTGTGCTTTTCCACAAACCGTCCTGCTTCTTGTGCAAAGCCCCGGTCGTGCCGTCGAATTTACGCCAGCGGAGGGTGTTGCCCTCAGATTGGGCGATATCGACAATCTCGCCATCCACAAAGCGATAGGCGCCGATTTCGCAATCAGCCTCCGTACCTTCGCCCGAAAGCGCAGCACCGATACAAACTGTTGACAAGGCGTATACGACCAGCCGGAAAGATAATGGATGAGCCCAGCAACCGTGCATTCCTTCGTGTGATGCAATCCACCAGCGTCACGGATTCAAACTTTTCCTTTATGGACGCGCCTGAAGCTCGCTCTCTGACGGAGATGACGATTGTTAATTCAAATCCTCTCGTCTTTAAAGTGCCTTTGGCCCTTTTGCGCCTTTGCGTATTCGTCCTTACTCAAAATATTTTCATCGAGCTGCATGTCGGTGCGCAGAAAGTTTTGGAACCACGTTTCGATGCGTTGTCGATCTTTCAGCACTTCCTCGGTGATGTAATTGGCATCTATGTTGATGCAGATCGCGCCAACGATTCCAAATTCTTTTCGTTTAATGGGGATCGTTGTGCATTTGAATTTTCGCGCGCCGATGTTCAGCTCGTAATTCAGCTTCTCTTCGTTGAGTAACTGACGGCGCTTGAGATCAATTAGCAGATTCGTGGTGCCGTCGCGCAGATGTCGGCCAGTCACGTTGTTTTCGAGAACGATCAGCGAATGTGCCGGGTCAGCGAGATTATGCAGCAGGATTTCAATTCCAGTGTTCGGAAATGACTTGCCGATGAGCCGCACGATGCGCACGTAATTTTCCAGGAATTCATTTGTATCGTCGGTGATCTTTTTACCGTCGTATTTCTCAAACAGCTGGACGTAAACCTTCTGTTCAGCAGGCTCGAGCTGCGCCCGCACATTGTTTTGCTCGCCGATAAAAATCAGCTGCCGCGCGGCTGTATGATCTTCGTTCTTGAGGAAGTAATGCATGCCCAGCCGGAAATCTTTCAGGCTGAACTCGCCGAAGTTTTCGCGCGTTACTGTGAACGGATAG
>DATFXC010000079.1:0-14718 GCA_035258625.1 Candidatus Udaeobacter sp.
GCGTGACAGGCGTGCGATCGCAGCCAGCACCCACAAAAGCGCCGCCACAATTCCCACATGCAAGCCAGCGACGGCGAAAAGGTGAATCGTGCCGGTTTGCTGAAACGGCTCCTCAATGTCCTCCGGTGTTTCGTGCCGGATACCAAGCACGATTCCACTGATGAAACTTTTTACCTCGGGCGAGTTGTCCAAGCCGCGGCACAACGCGTGTTGCATCCATGTGCGCGACGCTTGTGCAGCGCGCAGCACCGGATTGCCGCCGCCGTGCCGGATCAGCGTGCCGTCCTCCGGATAGCGAGCGAACAGCATTCGACGGATATCATGCCGCGCAAGATAAGCACGCATATCGAATTCGCCGGGGTTGCGCGGCGGGCTGATCGGCTCGGCGGTACCAAAAAGTTTCAGTTCATCGCCAAACTCCGGCGCGCCTTTCCAACGGACCTGCCAGACTGCGCGCGAGGATTCGTTTTTGCCTTCGAATTCAATTGATCGAAGCTTGAGCAGGAAGGTTGCAAATCCGCTCGGCGCAATCTTCGGCTCAGTGATCACATATCCGACTGCTGTGACGACGCGTGGCCGCTCGCCAAGTTTGTCCGCGAGTCGCTGGCCAGCGGTGTTCGTTGTCGCGAATTTGTGCAGCAGAAAAAAACCAGCCGCTACGACGAGGTATGTCGCAGCTAATTTCGGCCAGCAGATCGCAACGAGAATGCAGATTGCGAGGAATATCGCTGCTAAAATAAGCGCTGCAGGTGTCAGCGGAACGATCTCCGCCACGATAATTCCGTTCGCAGCCATCAACGCCACACCGACGAATGGCTGACGCGGCGCGCTCAGCAATTTCATTCACCGATTTTTCGCTGATCGAGCGGTGGCAAAGCAAGAAGCAATCGCGGTTAGCCTTGCGAAGGCCGCATCAGCTATGCAAACAGATCACTGGGGCAAGGCCGGTACACTGTATGAACTTCGGGCAGCTCCAAGCCATGAGCAGTAGCTACGGTTCTCTGAGCGCCAGTCGACTTCTGGCACATCAGTTTCCACAAACGGCCTTTGTAGATCGTGAAGAGGATTGCAAGGCCGATGGTCGCAAGCCGAGCGGCGTTTGCGATCCAGCCACCCAGCGCAGTCTCCGCGACGCCGAATATCTCCCGCCAAAGATTCATGAACGCATGGAGGCAGAACACGAACCAAAGACTGCCGTTCCAACGCAAAATAGAGCCAGCAACTGAATAAGCCAGCTATCCCGGTGACAGCAAAGATCCCAAGCAGTTCCAGAGGATCACGGCTTTGATAGGCATGTCCGAGCGCAAACAATGCCGAAGGAACGATTGCGGAGAACCAAAAGCCCCATCGAGCTCTCCGATACAATTGGCCGAACATGTAACCGCGGAATAAGACCTCTTCGGCGAATGGGGCGAGGAAACGTCCGACGGCGACAGAAAGTACAGTCATCTGGGGATTTAGAGGCGACGAAAGCCAAGACGCCAGGAGCATCGGAAGCGCGGCAACAAACGCGAATACTGCGCCGCGAGGAAAGCTGCGCCAGCCCTAATTCCGCCAGTTCGGTGCGCAATCGCACGCGATGAGCTCCGATTACGGCTGCAATGCACGATGCGATCTGCAGAACATTATACAGGCCAACAAACAGCCAACCGTGTAGCAATCGGCCCAACCCGACCAGCCGCATCAAGTCTCCGATATGTGTGTGCAGACCAGAAAAACCACGCAGGCGATCGCTGCGTACCAACTTCTCGAACGTTTACCCTTCATCCTGAATGGATGTAGTCCGACGGGCGTTCGGATTCGACAAAATCTGTAACGACCGCTGCCTGATGTCGAGATCGCCCATCCCTGGGTCACTCTGCCAAAATTGCTTGCATCGGGAGCGCGCCGTAATTTTCTCGCATGCCGGACCTATTCGAGGAAGCGCAGGAGATTGAAACTGCAGACGCTGCTGCGCCGCTCGCCACGCGGATGCGCCCGCGCTCGCTCGAGGAATTTGTCGGCCAGGACCACATTCTTGCCCCAGGCAAACTGTTGCGTCGAGCGATCGAAGCTGATCGCCTGCCCTCAGTGATTTTCTACGGACCGCCCGGCAGCGGAAAGACGACGCTAGCGCGCGTCATCGCAGAGATGACGCACGCAAAGTTTGTTCGAATCAGCGGCGCGGAAAGCAATGTTGCCGAAATGCGCCGCGTGCTTGCCGCGGCCACGAATCGGCTCCGCACATCTGGACGAAAGACAATCCTGTTTGTCGATGAGATCCATCATTTCAATAGAGCGCAACAGGACATTCTTCTGCCTGACGTCGAAGCTGCAAATCTCCGCCTCATCGGTGCGACTACGTACAATCCGTTCTTTTACGTAAACAGCGCGCTCGTGTCGCGCTCACAGGTTTTTCGACTCGAACCGCTCAGCGTCGAACAACTGGAGCAATTGATCGATCGCGCGTTAGCCGACAAAGAGCGCGGTCTTGGAAATTACAACGTGAAGATGTACCGGGACGCGCGCCGGCATCTGGCAAAGCTCAGCGACGGCGACGCGCGCAAATGTCTAAATGCACTAGAGATTGGCGTGCTGACCACGTCGCTGGATTCGCGCGGCGTAGTTCATTTCACGCTCGTTGTTGCCGAGGAAAGCATCCAGCAGAAGGCGGTCGTTTACGATCGTGTCGGCGACGCACACTACGACACGATCAGCGCGTTTATCAAAAGCATGCGCGCTTCGGATGAAAAAGGCGCGATGTATTGGCTGGCGAAAATGCTGCATGCCGGGGAAGATTTCCGTTTCATCGCGCGGCGGATTGTGATTTTTGCAAGCGAAGACGTTGGTCTTGCCGACCCTGAAGCGTTGCAGCTTGCGATCGCGACGCAACAGGCAGTGGAATTTGTCGGAATGCCCGAAGCGCGCATTCCGCTCGCGCACGCCACCGCTTACATGTGCCGTGCGCCTAAGAGCCGCGACGCTTACGAGTCGCTAAACGCCGCGACCGAAAAGATCGAGGCCGAACAAACCAAAGCCGTGCCCGAGGATTTAAAGAACAAGCATTTTCCTTCTAATCCGACGAGGTAGCATTCTTCAGTAACACCTTTTCGGATGTTCGGTGGGCATTCGGCGCAGCGCCGACGTGTCCGGAAAAAATCAGCATGCCGAAGCAAACAGCGTTGAAGGTGATGAAAATCGCGAGCGCATTCCAGAGCGGGCCTTCGCGCCAGTAGTGGTGGACCTTTTTCCAGCTGGAGAAAATGTGGAACGCAGAGAGCAGCGTTGCCATGTAAAGACCGTACACGATGTAGTGCGTCTCGATGCCGTGCCAGAGCCCCATCAATCCGAAGGCCAGAAAGTATCCCAGGATCGCGGCCGTGTGCATGTTCCTGAACCATTTGCCGCGCGCAGCGGCGAGCAGAAAACGCATGTAAACGTGATCGCGAAACCAGAACGAAAGGGTGATGTGCCAGCGATTCCAGAAATCGCGGATGTTTCGCGCGAGAAATGGCCGGTTGAAGTTTTCGGGAGTGTGCACTCCAAATAGATAACTGACGCTGATCGCGAAAGCGCTGTATCCGGCGAAATCGAAGAATAAATAAAAACTGTAAGCGTACATGTAGCTAAGCAGCGCCGTGAAGCTGTCGCCGCGCGCTGCGAGGTTGAGCCAGTGTCGTTCGATCACCGCAGCGAGTATGAACTTGTAAAGTAGTCCGCGAAAGAAGTGGTGCACCGCCGAGTCGAGATCAGTTAGGAACTCAGCCCGGCTTCGTGTTTTTCTCCAGTCGCCTACGAACCGACGATAGCGGTCGATCGGGCCGGCAGAAATTGTCGGAAAGAAAAACAAAAACATGAATAGATCGAATGTGCCGGGCGCGGCGATAACCCCGTCCCGCAAGCAAAACACGATATCGAGCGCGCGAAATGTCACGTAGGAGATCCCGAGAAATCCGAACTGCGTTTTCAGCCAGATCAGCGGAACCACTTTTGCTATCGCGAGGGGCAGCAGGCTGAGCCCGATTGCGCCGTAAAACAGCCAGCCTGCCCGAGCGCCGCTGCCTGCGAACGCGCGCACGATCAGCCATTGCCACAACGCGAACGCCGATACGAGCCAGATTTCGCGCACTGGGAAATGCTCTCGCAAATGAAGCAAGTCCTGATACTGGACGAGGAGCATGACCGTGGTGACCAGGAGACCCCAGCGCCACCCGGCGCGGCCGAACAAGCCGAGAATCACTGTCGGCACCGCTACGTAAAGCAGCAGCACGAAGTAGCTGAAATCCGCGTAGGGAATCACAGCGACCTGGCCAGCGCGGTTCGGTCTACCTTGCCGTTAGCTGTCATGGGAAACGCATCGAGAAAAACAAATTTGCGTGGCCACATGTACGCTGGCAGGCGCTCACCGAGTTGGTTCCGCAAATTGTGCGCCAGCTTGAAGTCTGATGTCTCATTTCGCGCCGCCAAACTTATGAAGGCAGTAAGCGATTGAGCGGCGCCGTCCTTGATCACCGGAATTACGACTGCATCGCGCACAGTCGGCAGCGCGCGCAGATTCGTTTCGACGTCGCCAAGCTCTATGCGATAGCCGCTGAGCTTGATTTGCTCATCGATGCGGCCTTCAAAAAACAGCAGACCGCCACGGAAGCGGCCGAGGTCGCCCGTTTTATATGCGCGCTGGTCGCGATACTCGGAAAAAGCGCGGGCTGTGAGATCTGACCCCCCAACGTAACCCGGACTTACGTTCGGCCCGGTAATAATGATTTCGCCGCGCTCGTTAGGCGGCAACTCCTGGCTGTTTGCATCGACAACGAAAACTTGGCTGCCGGGCATGACGCGTCCCACAGGCAAAGGCGAATATTGTTCCAGAATGGCAGCGTCAATGTGGATCGATGTCGTGGCCACAGTTGCCTCAGTGGGACCGTACATATTCCAAACCTGGGCTTGCGGAAAGCGGTCGAGCAATTGAGCTGCAGTTTGTGGTGCGAGTGTTTCACCACAAAACAGAAATCGCCGCACACGCGGCAGCATCGCCTCTCCAAATTTCTCCTCAACGAGGCACATTTGCGCGAATGACGGCGTTGAAACCCACGTAGTCACGCCGCACCTGGCCAGCGCGCGGTAAAGATTTTTCGGATTTTCGATCAAATCGCGGCTGATGCTAAAGAGCGTGCCACCTGTTGCTAGGCTGCAATACAAATCCATTACTGAGAGATCAAACGAGAACGGCGCTTGATTCAGAAATACTTCGGCGCATTCGTTGAACTTCTGCTCCGCCAGCATCCAGCTAATGAAATGTTCGAGGCAGGCGAGGGTGATGATCACGCCCTTTGGTTCGCCGGTGCTGCCGCTTGTGAACAGGACGTAAAACAGGTCGTTCTTCTCGACGGGCTTCGTGGGACCGGGCAGTTCACCGGTGGAGAATTGCCGGATCTGATCTGGAGTTAGGGTTAACGCTGCGCGCGAACTCGCCAGAATTTGATCTATCCGCGCCTGCGGTAGCGCTGTGTCTATTGGCACGTAAGGGCGACCGGATTTCACCGCGCCAAGAAATGCGATCAGCATTTCGGGCTCGCGATGCCCCAGCACGGCAATCGGTCTGCGATCGTCGCCGAAACGCTTTGTCAGGTACGACGCAAGCCCGTCCGAGCGCCTGCGCAGTTCGCCGTAGGTCAGAGTTTTGTCGCCGCTAAGGTGTGCGATTGCCTCCGGTGCCGCTGCGGCCCACTGATCGATTCGTTGGATGAGATTCACTAGAAGCCCTGATACACGAAGGGCGGCGTGCGGAAATCGCCACGGCCATACATCGCGATCAACACCAGAATGACGGTGAGGTAATAGAGAATCAGCAGCATGCGAAGCAGCGTGGGATGTCGCTCGAGCCAGATCACATGCGCATTCGCTGCTGGAGATCGGCGATCACAGCTCGCGGTGTGCCCCAGCGTTCGCGCTCAAATTCCGCCGGCGAAATCTTTAATCCAAATTCCTCTTCGATCATCAGAATGAGCTGAACGGTTCTCATCGAGTCGAGCACCTGATAATCGAAGAGAGGCAGATCGAGGTTGGTGAGCACCTCATCGGTCTCGCCTACCGACGCGAGCAGTTGCAACACTTTATCAGAGAATTCCGCAGCTATCATGGAGGAGGCGCACCCTATCGTGCTGCTTCGAGTAGTGGAAAGGTGAACATTGTTAGTGTCTTGGCAAACGTCCATGAAAAAAATCGTCAAGGGCGCGGTCGTAACATGCCCAGCCTTTTGCTGTAAGATGACTCTGGTGACGGATAAGAAAAGCCGGGTCTTCGTCGTGCTCCTGAAATTCGACTACCGAAAAGTGGTATTGTTCTACAAGCGCGCGAAGCTTCGTGTAAAACTCGTCGCGCGCCGAGCGTGAAACGCCTGCGTGATCATAAAAGTCCCCACCTAAGGGCATGGCAAGAACGAGTGGTCTCGCGTGAACAGTTGCCAGGCAGCGCAGGAGCAGATCCAGATCGATCCATGCCGGTGATCCCTTGATGCCCCTGCGGAACCCGACATCACGCGACCCGGCAATAATTTTTCTGTCGAAGCGCGAAGGCTGTTGGATCGGCCCGGCATCCGCAGGCTTGGCTTTGCTTGCTTTGGCAATGAATTGCGGCCAATCGACTGTTTCTTCCTGCAGCCGCGGAGGCGACTTTGTTTGACGCCGGATGTGATGCACCGCTGCCCAATGATCTTCCAACTCGAACAAGGTGGTCTGAATTTTTCCCGCCGGCCAGAGCGCGCAGAAGACCACGCGGTCAAGTGGCTGGCCGGAGGCCAGACGTCTTAACGTAAATTCAAGGAATGGTCGTTGTTCAAGCGTTTCCGGAAACTGGAGCATGCGTGCAGCGATGTCGCGCTTCAGTCCAAAACCTAGCGCAGTGCCAAACACCATCTCGGTCGCCGCCATGGGCGAAAAATTCCCCTTGTAGCCCTGGGAACCGGGCTTGGCCGTGCAAAACCAGCCAGGTGAAAGCGAAAAGGCCAGCTTTTTGCCGCGCAACGCTGAGCCGAGTGCGCCGACTTTCTGCAACATGACCAGCGGGTTCGCACCGCCGCTGCCAACGGGCGAAAGTTGAAAACCTGTTGGCGCAGTCCGAAAGAAAATGTTCCCCCGTTCCGGTGCGGCGGGCCTTAGTAATTCTGAACTGCCATATATGGGTAATACGTTCGGCGAATGCGCAGCGGCACGTTGAAACGCCAGCCCCTGATTTTTGAGTGTAAAGCTCTCGGGCGCGGTAGCGATAATCGTGGCTTGTTCGAGATGAATCAACACTCTCTCAGCAGCGAATAAGATCATCGCCGCGAGCCCCAGCGCGACCAGGCCGGCAAACAAATGTTGCATTTTTTTCCGGGCTGGTGCGCTCATGCTCAGAAAACGAAGTTATTGTCACGGCTTGACGCCGCAATCGAATTTCATTTCGCTATCCTTACAATGGCGTTCTCATCACTCTGGCAGCGATTTCAACGATACTTCCTGGAATATCGTGAGCTCGGTTTCTCCCTCGACGTCAGCCGGATGAAATTTCCGGACGATCTGTTTGAGAAAATGCGGCCGCAAATCGACCATGCGTTCGCGGCGATGCGAGAATTGGAGGCGGGAGCAATCGCTAATCCTACCGAGAACCGAATGGTTGGTCATTACTGGCTGAGGAATCCTGCGCTTGCGCCGACGCCGGAAATCCGCTCGGAAATCGAAGAGACGATCCGGCGCATCAAGGCATTTGCCGAAGATGTTCACGCCGAAGAGATCACCGCGAAAAATGGAAGGCGCTTCGAGCACGTGCTGCACATTGGGATCGGCGGCTCCGCTCTGGGGCCGCAATTCGTGTCAGCCGCCCGCGGCTCGCCAGACGATCCAATGGACATCTTTTTCTTCGATAAGACAGATTCGGAGGGTTTTGATCGCGTGTTTGACAGAATAGGAGAGGGACTCGCACAAACTCTCGTCATCGTTGTCTCAAAATCCGGTGGAACAAAAGAAACACGGAACGGAATGCTTGAAGCGGCGGCGAAGTTCGCGGCGAAAGGACTTCAGTTCGCCAGGCACGCCGTCGCTGTGACCGGCATTGGAAGTGAGTTGGACAAACATGCCAAAGCGAATGGATGGCTCGCGCATTTCCAGATGACTGGTTGGGTTAGCGGACGCACGTCGGTGATGAGCGCGGTTGGGCTACTACCGATGGCGCTGCAAGGCTTTGGCACCGATGCCTTCCTCGCCGGCGCCGCGGCCATGGACGAGCGCACCCGTATACCTGATGCCACGTAAAATGCCGCCATGCTTCTGGCACTAATGTGGTATTATGCCGGCAACGGAAAGGCGAGAAGGACATGGTCGTTCTTCCCTACAAAGATCGGCTGGAGCTGTTCACCAAATACCTCCAGCAACTGGTGATGGAATCGTTAGGCAAAGAAAAGAATCTGGCGGGCGAAATTGTGCATCAGGGTATTGCCGTTTACGGTAATAAAGGCTCGACCGACCAGCATTCATACGTGCAACAGCTTCGCGACGGCGTCCTGAATTTTTTTGTGACATTTGTGGAAGTGCGCAACGATCGGAGTGGCGCGCGGTTTGAAGTCGAGGATGTTATCACGAGCGGTGATTATTTTCATGGATTTCTGCGCGGGACCCGTAGCGCGTTGTACGAGAAAGGACGGGAATCAATCGCGATGAGCATTCCCAAAGTGGACGCCTTTAACATCGGACTCTTAATCGCTCTTTATGAGCGTGCGGTTGGCTTTTACAGCTCGCTGGTTAACATCAACGCCTACGATCAGCCCGGCGTAGAAGCAGGGAAGAAACCCGCCAGCAAACTGTTGCAGCTTCAAAAACAAGTCCGTGCGCAGCTGGCTGCCGATGCCGATCACGGTAAAACTGCCGAAGAAATCGCGCGCTCAATCGACGCCGACCCGGAAGACGTGTTTCACTTGTTGCGGCCTCTGGCGGGCAACGATCGCACGATTACGGTCACGCCTTGGGAGGGAGCGGTGGATGACCGTTTTTCAGTCGGAGCATCATAATCGAGACTTATGGCGGACAAGCCTTCCGAGAGTCGAACCGATCCGTTGAACGTGCCGTGGAGCGATACGGTTCGTTTTGTCCGGCAACTCAGTCACGATTTGCGCAATGACTTGAATGCGATCGAGCTGCAATCGGCTTACATCGGTGAGCTGATGCAGGATCAGGAACTGACAAGTGAGCTTAAGCGTCTGCGTGAAGTCGTCTCAAGACTGAACTCGACGTTGCAACGGCTTTCCAGAGCAGTAGGGGATGTTACACCGAACCTGATTCCTTACCGGGCGACGGAGTTTCTAACGGACATGCGCACGGAGGTCCGCCGCAAATTTTCAAACGAAAGCGACGAAATTACATGGGACGTGCGGCTTAAGGACGGGATACTGAACGTTGATCCGCAACTGTTACAAGAAGTGTTTGTGGAGCTTTTCGCTAACGCTTTTCGGCACGATCGAGGCGGCGGCGCACTGCTTGCAAGAGCCGAAATCAGTGACAACCGTTTCCTGTTCAGCCTCCATGAGCCAAAAGCTGCTTTTGATTCGGCTACCCAAAATTGGGGGCGCGAACCACTCCGGAGGATCAGCCAACGCCATTATGGTCTCGGCTTGAATCGCGTCCGTGCCATCGTCGAAGCGCATGGGGGGGAGTTGCAGGCTGAATATGATCCGAAAGCTTCGGCGCTCATGACGACGGTTAGACTTCCCGCTTCGAGCTCCGACAATGTTTGAAACCTCCCGTCATTTCTCGCGTTTTAAAACAACTGCAATCCACCGCTCGTGCGTAATACCAGCAGCGCTAAGTAATGAAAACAGAGAATCATCGCGTTCTGATCATCGATGACGAGCGGCCCGTGCTGATGACGCTTGAAGCGTTGCTGAAGCGGCACGGTTACGACGTGGACACCGCCGCCACTGCCTCACAGGGGGTCAAGTCGCTGAAATCGAATTCGCCATCGCTTGTGTTGCTGGATCTGCAACTGCCCGACGCCCACGGGTTGGAAATGCTCGATCGGATCAAGACAGAGTTGCCCGAGGTGCAGGTGATTATTCTCACGGCGCACGACTCGCTGCATAACGCCATCGAGTCGATCAAACGCGGCGCGTTCCATTTTATCAGCAAGCCGTACGCGTCCGAGGAACTGCTCAGCCTCGTGGAGAAAGCGTTGGAGAAACAGTTTTTGCTTCGCGAGGCCGAGAAACTGCGGCAGAAAACGGAGCAACTCGAAAAGCGCCTGGAAATCGCAGAGGCGCGGCCTACGCCGGTTTTTAAAAGCAAGCCGATGCAGGAGATCGAAGAACTGGTCGAGGCGATGGGGCCCTCGGATGCCAACGTTCTCATTGTGGGCGAAAGCGGCGTGGGCAAGGAAGTGATCGCCAACACGGTTCACGCTCGCAGCCGCCGCGCTGGACAACCGATGGTGAAGCTCAATTGCGCAGCCTTTCCGCAAACGATGATTGAGGGAGAACTTTTCGGTTACCTCAAAGGCGCGTTCACCGGAGCGATGCATGATTTCCCGGGAATGATCGCCGCGGCAGACGGCGGAACGCTGTTCCTCGACGAGATCTCCGATATGCCGGCGGATTTGCAGACGCGGTTCTTGCGCGTGCTGCAGGAGCGGGAGTACAGGCCTCTGGGCAGCACACAAACAATGAAAGCGGATTTCAGGGCGATCGCTTCCACTAATCGGCCTATTCCCGAGGCCCTCGCGGAGAACCGGCTGCGTTCCGATTTGTACTACCGGCTAAACACGTTTCAAATCGAAGTGCCTCCACTCAGAAAACGAAAGGAGGACATTCCTCCTCTGATCGCGCAGTTCGTAAAGCAATTTTCGCAACAACTGGGCAAGCCGGAGCCGGACGTTTCACCCGACGCATTTCAAAAGTTGCTTGATTATTCGTGGCCGGGAAATGTTCGCGAACTGCAAAACGCCATTGAATACGCGGTGGTGCTGGCGCGGCAGGGTGTGATCGGCGTAAAAGAGCTGCCGGCAGAAATACAGTTGCCCGTGGCGCTGCAACAAGCCGAGATCGGCGGATTACCGCGCAAGGGCGTACAAACTCTCGACGACTTGGAGCGGACCGCCATTCTCCAAGCGCTCGCAGAATGCCGTGGCAACAAGAAAAAAGCAGCCGAACTGCTCGGCATCCAGCGTCCCACGCTTTACAACAAGATTAAGCGCTACGCGATTGAGTTGTGAGTTGCCGAGGGAGTGTCGCCTTCCCAGTCCTGAGGGCGTAAGTGAACGGCTGCTCAAGCCGTCGCTTCTTGCTATCCGCCGCGGTAAACACAGCGCGCGGTTGACGTCTCGTGCACCACGATCTCGCAAAGGCCCGGACATTGAGGTTCTAATTTCTTCCAGAACCATTCCGCCATGTTTTCGATCGTTGGGTTCTCCAATCCTTCAGTCTCGTTGAGATATGTATGGTCCAGCATTTTTAGCAGCGGTTCCATCGCGGCGCTGATGTTCGCGTGGTCGTAAACCCACCCTACCTTTCGATCGACCTCGCCCTCGATAGAAACTTCGACCTTGAAACTGTGGCCGTGCACGCGACGGCATTTGTGGCCCTCTGGCGCTTTCGGCAAAGTCTGCGCCGCTTCAAAAGTGAAATCTTTCGTCAACCGCGCGCGCATAATCAGACGCCGCGCTGAGTCGGGCTCCAGATGAATTTGTGCATCTGAAGCTGAAAACGAACGTTCAGTTTGTCTGCCAGAATCCATTCGACGATTTGGCGCGGATCGATCCTGCCAAAAATCGGCGAAAAGAGCACCGCGCGGCAGCGGGACGGAAAATCGTAGCGCTGCACTTTATCCCGCGACCATTCGTAATCTTCGCGCGAGCCCATGACGAATTTCACTTCATCGCGCAGGGTGAGATGGTCAACGTTCGACCACAGATTCTTGGCCACTTCGCCGCTGTCCGGCGTCTTTAAATCCATTATCCGATGCACGCGCGGATCGACTTTCGAGATGTCGTGCGCGCCGCTGGTCTCGAGCAGTACCGTGTAGCCCGAGTCACACAGCATCGACATCAACGGCAGCACATTCTTCTGCAACAGTGGCTCGCCGCCAGTGATCTCGATTAATGGACAGCGAAACGCCGCGACCGCATCCAGAATTTCCCTCAAGGATTGTTTTTTTCCCTCGTAAAAGGCGTACTCGGTATCGCAGTAGTTGCACCGCAGGTTGCAGAATGTAAGACGCACAAAAACACACGGCCAACCGACCCAGGTGCTCTCGCCCTGGATGGAGTGATAGATTTCGTTGATTGTAAGACTCTTTTCGCGCCCTGACATGCCGTTGAAGATTCCTACTGAGCCAACGTAAAACGTCTTATGCGAACAACTACAAAGCAAATTTCTCCTTAAAACCGCCGCTGTCTTCATACGCGTCGACGGCGTCCTCCGCGCTGGCCAACAGTCGCTCCAAAATTTTCTGATTTTTGTCAAATTTTTTTTATTGACGTCCTTAAGGTGGGTCTCTACTCTCGCGACCATGCGCCCCGGTTATGCTTTGCACATCCACCGCTTCGCGCCTTTTTCAGCCCGCGCGGCAGCAACCACTGCTGCCGAAATCGCCCACCTGATTGCCGGCAGAACGTCGGCTCTCGTCGCAGCAATCTTCTTCGCACTCGTTCTTGCTGGGCAAGCACAGGAGTCCGTTGAAGAGGCGGCTCTGCCGGCTTGGTCGGAGCCGTCGCTGCCGATCGCGGAAGCGACGTCGTCTGCGGAATCAGCGCCAGTGCCTTCTGCACCGGAACCGTTGCCGTCTACACCAGCCGAGCCATTACCCTCTTCGTCTGCACCGTTGCCCTCCTCCGAGGAGGCGTTCCCGTCTTCGTCCGATCCGTGGTCGTCTTCATCGAACTACACCACAGCGCAAACAAGCGTCGTTCCGTCCTCGGCAGCAGGAGGGCCTTACGGTGGGTTCAGCACGAAGAACATCGCGGTAGGCGAGGGGCCGCCCTCAGGTGAGCCGCGCCGATTTTTTTACGGATTGCTGTTCACGGTGCGGGGTGTTTGGGATGACAACATCTTTCTCGATCACACGAATAAGACATCGGATTATTATTTCGCGATCGAGCCGCAGCTGACCCTTGGCTTCGGCGACATCCAGGGCCGCAGCAGAAGCTATCTGCGCTTGGATTACATGCCGAGTGGTCTTTTGTACGTCGATCACTCGGACGAGGACGCATTTAATCAACTGATTCGCCTCGAAGGTGGATACAGCACTGGCCGGTTGAGGCTAAGTCTTTACCAAGATGTGGTGCTCCTTGAGTCGGCAAATCTCAACAGCTTCATCGACACCACCGGGCTGTGGGCGAACACCGATGGGAATGCGCCCTACCGGATCAACATCTTCAACACCGCGTTAGCGGCCGAGTATGATCTGACCGGCAAAATCTTCTTGCGGGGCGAGCTTGATTCGTACACCTACTTCTATCCCAATCACATTAGTGACTACACCGTTTCGGGCGGTCTTTACCTTTATTATAGGTGGCTGCCGAAGGTGTCCGTTGGGGTTGGGGGCACGTTTGGATATAACTGGGTAGATGATCCTACTCCAAACCAAACGTTTGAGCAGGTGAACGGCCGCCTCAATTGGGAGGTGACAGCCAAATTGGGCTTGTACGCGTCAGCAGGGGCTGAGTTTCGTCAATTCGATGGTAACCGGAGCACGTATACCACGCCCGTGTTTGAAGTGGGGCTCACGTACTATCCATTTGACGGCTCGACTTTCACACTGGCCGCTGGCCGTCGGATTTACAATTCCGGCTTCGAACCCGGTCAGGATTTCACGAATACGTACGTCGTCGGCCGGTTTCAGCAGCGTTTATTCCATCGCCTCTACCTCGGCTTGGCTGCTGGCTATGAAAATGCAGATTACTTCGCCGCGGACGATGATGTTAATGCGACGCGGGATGACGATTACTGGTTTATCGAGCCGTCGGCTGACGTGCTCATTACCAGGTGGCTGAGCGCTGGGGTGTACTACCTGCACCGCGAGGACAACAGCAACGTGGATTTCTTCAGCTTCGATGACAATCAGGTTGGCTGGCGAGTTACGGTCAGGTTCTAAAAGGGTTTGAGTCAATTGCGAATAGGGATGCGGGGACGGTGGTTGCCAATTGCGCTTGCGTTGTCGTTGGTCCCAGGCCTTCTGGATGGGCAAACCACGCCGGGTGCCGGCGGGTCACAGGCGAACAATTCCGCGAGTACCTCGACCGCTGCCAGGTCAGCGTTTCCGCCCGGAGGCGGAGCGAGTGCACCAGCTGGTTACGTTTTGGGTCCAAACGATTACGTCGGCGTGGAGGTTTTCGGCGAAGACGATCTGCGCACAAACGGACGATTGAATCCCGAAGGCAACTTAAGCGTGCCACTGTTGGGCTCCGTGCATTTGGCGGGTTTAACCCTGACGCAAGCGGCCTCAAGGCTTACTGAGTTGTACGGCCGCGATTATCTCGTAAACCCAAGAGTTAACGTTATGCTGCTAGGCTACGCCAAGCGACGCTTCTCGATCCTGGGACAGGTAGGGCACCCCGGCAGTTTCGAAATGCCCGAGTCCGACCCAGGCGGTATCGATTTGCTGGAAGCGATCGCGATGGCCGGCGGATATACGCGTATCGCCGCGCCGGAACGAATAACAGTGCGAAGGCAGGGTCCGAATGGGGACCAAATCTTTAAAGTAAACGCCAAGAAATTCACCA
>DATFXC010000080.1:0-9611 GCA_035258625.1 Candidatus Udaeobacter sp.
AATCGCGCAACGAGTCGCGGAGGTGGTTCCGCCGAGGATGCCTCGTGGAATGGATCTGCTCGACACGCCACTGCTGAACAAAGGCACAGCGTTCACTAACGATGAGCGAACTCAGTTTGGTCTGCACGGACTGCTTCCGCCGCACGTGGAAACGTTGGCGGAGCAAGTCGTGCGCGCATATGAGGCGTATACGCGAAAGGATGACGATCTGGAGCGGCACATCTATTTGCGGGCGCTGCAGGACAACAACGAGGTTCTCTTCTATCGCCTTCTTCTCGAGCACATCGAGGAAATGACGCCGATTGTTTACACGCCGACGGTTGCACTGGCGTGTCAGCAATTCAGTCACATCTACCGCAGACCGCGCGGCATGATCATTTCTTATCCGCTGTGTGATTCCATTGTCCAGTTTCTGCGAAACCGCCCGAATCCAAATGTCGACGTCATTGTGGTGACCGACGGCGAACGCATCCTTGGCATCGGTGATCAAGGTGTGGGCGGACTAGGGATTCCGATCGGCAAACTTTCCCTTTACACTCTCATTGGCGGGATTCGTCCGGAACGAACGTTACCGATCGTGTTGGACGTAGGAACTAACAACACGGAGCGACTTGACGATCCTGAGTACCTCGGCTGGCGTCACGAACGGATCACCAGCGGTGATTACTTCGCCTTCATCGAGCAATTCGTAGACGCGGTGAAAGAGGAACTCCCGAAAACGTGTTTGCAATGGGAGGATTTCGCGAACCCGCATGCGCGGCCGATCCTCGAACGCTATCGGGACCAACTGTTGACCTTCAATGACGACATCCAGGGAACGGCGGCTGTCGCGCTCGGTGCGATCTTGGCTGCGATCAAAGTAACTGGAAAGAATTTGAAGGATCAACAGATTGTCATGTTCGGTGCAGGTTCAGCTGCTAGCGGGGTTGCTGATGGGTTGCGCGAAGCGATGACAGAACAAGGGCTAAGTGAAGAGGATGCGCGCAGCCGGTTCTGGCTTTTGAACAGCAAAGGCGTTCTGCACGCGGGTCGAAAAGATCTTACTCCCGAGCAGATGGTTTATGCTTAACCGGAGAGTCGTATTGCCGATTGGCCACGAACTTCCAACGGAAACGTCGGTCTCGCCGACGTGATTGGTCAAATCGACGCAGCAATTCTTATCGGTCTTTCAACAGTCGGCGGCGCTTTTTCAAAAGCAATTGTTTGCGAAATGGCGCGTAAGGTCGAACGGCCCATCATCTTTCCGCTGTCGAATCCCACGTCAAAATCTGAAGCGACCGCCAAAGATTTGATCTATTGGACCGACGGACGCGCGCTTGTTGCGACAGGTTCTCCTTTCGCTCCTGTTGACTATGGCGGCCGCAAAATCCCGATCGCGCAATGCAACAACGTTTACATTTTTCCGGCAATGGGACTGGGAGTTGTTGCATCACGCGCGCGTCGGGTTACCGACGCGATGATGCTGGCGGCAGCTCGAACGCTCGCCGGAAATTCGCCTGCTCTCAAAGACGCTTTGGCGTCCTTGCTGCCTCCGTTAACTGATCTCAGGAGAGTTGCCGCGGAGATTGCCGTCGCAGTTGGGATAGCAGCGCAAAAAGACGGTGTGGCTGCGCAGGTAACCGACGATGACTTGCATGAGAGAGTGATGGCGGCTCAGTGGACGCCTGCTTACCCCTCCTATTGCAGTTAAGCATGGGTAATGACGGCAACAATGGTGTTAACTGTTTTACCGCTGACGGTTGAGGTGCCGGTTGTTCATGTTCCTTGCTTGTTGACGCTTTTTTCGCCTGCTCGAGCAGGCGAGGTAATCAATCGGCGGGGACGTGAAACAGGCGATCGCTTCGAACGATCGCCTGATTCCTTGCAGGAGAATTTTAGGAGCCGGGCGATTAAGGCAAGCCGAGCGCTTGAAGCGTGGCCGCTGTGACTGTTCCCGTCACGCTAATGTCCTGATCCTGTTGATATCGGGCGAGAGCGGCCTGTGTTTGATCGCCGAGAATTCCGTCGGTCGCGCCGTGGTAATACCCCAGGCTGGCCAGCTTCGATTGGACCGCGCCGACAACTCCGTTGCTGTACTGACCGGAAGGAGCATAGCCATTATAGTAGCTATACGGGTCGGAAGAGGAGTAGCCATATCCGTCAGACGGATACTCGCCATAGTCGTACGGGTAACCGTAGGAGTAGTCATCCGGATAATCGCCGTAGCCATAGCCGTAGTAGGGATAGTAATCCCATGCGTAGAGGCCCCACCAGAAACCGTTGACAAAAACAAAGACGTGACCGTGATCGAAGTGGGCACGATGCCTGTCCCAATCACGATGCCAATTACCGTCATGACGGGCAAACACCTTATGATTGGCAATGGCCCGCTGCACTGCTGTGGTCGAGGTCCGTGTATTTCGAGTAGCTATTGCGCCAGAACGATTTTGTGAACGCGCCACCATCCCGGGCTTCCCGGCAGACGAAGTTACGGATCGATTCTGCCGACTCCCCGATGGGTAAGTTCGCGGGGCAGGCATGTGGCTGCCTCCATTGTAGTATCGGAAAGCGCTCCCTGATGGACCCAAACTTCTACCGGTAAAACGCGCACCGCCAAAGCTGTGCGGAGCTGCGCGAAAGCCGCCTGCGTTGAAGCCGCCGACGCGGGCACCACCAAAGTGACCACCGCCGAAACCGCCGAAATGGCCACCGCCGACGTGACCCCCACCAAAACCGCCTCCACCAAAATGTCCACCGCCACCACCGCCGAAGCCCCCAGCCCACGTTGGCTGACTCAGAGCAACAAGAGCGGTGATTGCTAAACTGAGTAATTTAGTCGTTTTCATACCCAAACATCGCGATGGCGACCTGCGTTACCACACCGCGTCCGTAACATTTTAGGATGCTGCCTACGAGTAGCTATTGGCTCTCACTTTCGAGAGACGCTTGCAAAGGCAACTCATAAATCTTGTAGCCGCCGGTTCGCCGCAGGACGAATCCGTCCTTTGTGCGGACCTGTGGTCGGTTTTCAGCAGAAATGCCGCTTCTCATGGACGGCCCACAGGCCTGGCTACAGCGACTGCCCATTTATGAGATTGCTTGTATTAGAACCCGGTCACGAAACGCTCAAGGGTTCTGCCGATTACAACAACAACGGCCAGAGCAGCGCCGCCAGGCTCATGGCAATGAGGATAGAGCCACCAACAATCGATGTAAGGCTGGCCTGTCGCAACGCAACATTGTCGTCAACTGCGCCTATACCAGATTGCAAAATGAGGCGCAAGCTGTCTGGATGATTATCGAAAATCACAATGCGCCGTATTGTTTTACCCTCGATCGCAGTTGGAATCGGTCGCGAGACGATCGCAAATATTCTTTTTCGCTCCGAGTTCGTAGAAGCAGGGATACGACCGACCTTTTGTATCCGGACCCATTGCGGATAACTGTTCTTCCTCCGTGGCGAGATCGCACCCCGGCGAGAACCATCATTAGAGCGCGGTGCAATCATGGCTACAGGCTACTAGCTGTCATTAGCTCTTCGCTATAGGGCAGAGGTGAGATTTTAAGGCAACGCTTCAGAGGTGATCGCCAATCTCTCTTTCAGGGGACGGCGAACAGTCGCCAGAAGTGCGTGCTGATCACTTGGCCTCGGGATGGATCAGCGTTAGATCCGTCTCAGGATCATATTTCTTTTGCCGCAGAATCGGATCGACGGTGACAAAAAACTCAAGGATGGGGATACAATCGCCTCGATTAGTGTCCGCTATGCCAAGGTCGCTCTGCTTAGGGAACCGAAGACGGTACAAGTTGTGAACAGCTTTAGTTACATTCGCAATACCTCTTTGGAGTGATAGCAGGAGGCAAACAATTTCCTTTGGATTTCTTCATCATTCCGCGGTAGCCCTGCCGAAAAGCCGCTGTTGCTCTCGCCAGAGAGCAACAACAGCGAGAGCGACGAGAATTCCCAGTGACACTTCCATGAAACGGTCCGCGGCAGCAACCCATGGCGTCGCGGCACGCGGAATAAGGACGATAATCGCCAACGTGATGCCGGCGTAGCTGTAACCGACTCTTTCCAACCGCAGCACCAACGATACAAGCCCCAGCACAAAAATCGCGCCGGCGAACGCGATTAGGTTTGCGCCGAAGAAAGTTGATTCAATTGCGGCGAGCGATGCGCCCAACGCGCTGGCGACGATTCGCTCAACTGCCAGCGGCACCGTTGAGCTCAGAGGTGACTGCATCACCACGATTGTGGCGACCGCAGCCCAGTATGGTTCGGGTGTTCCGAGAAGTTGCGCCACCAATACAGAGAGTGTCGCCGCGAAGGCTGTGCGGAACGCATGCGATACCGACGGAATGTTTTCTTTCTTCCAGCTCCAGAGCTTCATAATTTCAATCCTCTCCGGCATTGGGTGCACGTGGCAAGCTTGCGCTACGCGACTCAATCGAGTGAATCGCGCTTTCAGCGCTTGGTCATTTGCCACATTAAAATCCTGGGGCGATGCCCCAGGCTAAGAACTGAAACGCGCCGTTGGCGCAAGAGACACCCGATTTCTACAGGCCATCTGCTTTGCTGCGCCGATTCAGGCACGACGTCAATTTGAGCCTGAGGAGCGCCGCAGGTCGTGTTTGGGCGCGAACTCGTCGCTACAACTGAATCAAGCCGCGGCGTGTTGCCGTAGCGACGGCTTCCGTGCGGCTAACCACGTCCAGTTTGCTGAAAATGCTCTTCACGTGCGTTTTCACGGTGCCCTCGCTGATGAATAACTCTGCGCCGATTTCCTTGTTGCTCTTGCCTGCTGCGATGCGTTGGAGCACTTCGATCTCGCGCGCGCTCAGTGCTTCGCCGCTCACCCGCTCTGCGAGCTTTGCGGCGAGACTTGGTGGTATGCAGGTTTCACCCGAGTGCACTCTGCGTATGCACTCCATCAAAGCTTCGCGTGCTGCGTCTTTCAAAAGATATCCTTTCGCACCCGCTTTGATCGCCCGATAGATGTCTTCATCTCCATCAAACGTCGTTAATACTACGATGTGCGCGTTTGGATCCAGTTCGCGAATTTCTTTGATCGCTCCGACCCCGTCCAGTTCTGGCATGCGCAAGTCGAGCAGTGCCACATTAGGGTGATGTTCTTTCCAAAGATCGACAGCCTCCCGGCCGTTGCTGGCCTCCGCGACAACGGTCATATCAGACTTGCGTTTAACCAACGAGACCAGGCCTTCGCGCACGACACTATGGTCGTCAGCGATCAAAATACGAATACATTCCTTCTTCTTCCCGTTCATTGCCCTTTTCTTCCCATCTTTTTTCTTTGTTGGAGATTTCATTTGGCTAAGCGGTTGGGTATGGGGACACAGCTGTTATCTTTGTGCCCTTCCCTGGTTCACTTGTTAGTTCAAGTGTGGCGCCGATTTGATCGGCGCGCTCCTTCATGCCTATTAATCCGATGCCTCCGCCGTTCATTGCATCGACGACAAAACCGGCGCCGTTATCGCGCAGCTCCAGGTAGACTCCGTCGGCATTGAAAGAGAGGCGGGCGTGAAACTTGGTCGCGTGCGCGTGCTTCAAAGCATTGGTCAGGGCCTCCTGGCCGATGTGGAGAAGGTTTTCTTCGACGCTTGGCGCTAGCTGACGCGGTTCGCCGTGCACGCGAAACTCCGTTCGGAGCGGCGTGCCGGCAGCGGTGTTTTTAATGATCGCCTTTAGCGCATCAGCGAATGCGGCTTTTTCCAGTGCCTGAGGCCGAAGCGCGTGCACGGATCGGCGTGCTTCGCCCAAGCTGTTGCGAGCGAGTTCACGCGCTCTGCGGACGTGACCAACAGCGTGATCTTGGTCGTCATCCAACAGGGCGTCTTCAGCAGCTTCCATCTGCACGATCACGCCGGTGAATCCCTGCGCAAGGGTGTCGTGAATGTCTCGCGCCATGCGGGTTCGTTCTTTGAGAATGGCAGCCTCACGTTGTTGCTCTACGAGCTCCTGGCTATGCGTCGCCAACATGACGTGATGGGCCAATGCCTGAGCAAGTTCGATCTCGTCCGCCTGATATGCGCCGTGCTTCGCATGCTGGACGCCAATAAACCCGCGCACTTCTCCTGAGACAAACATTGGAACAGTCATGAACCTTTTGGATCCGCGACTCGTTAGATATTTGCGGAGCTCCGAACTAATTCGCGAGTCATGCTCGACGTCGTCGCACACCGCAGGTGATTTCGTAAAGAGCATCTCCTGGACCAAAGCGTTTTCTTTCCACGCGTGCGGGTACTTGACGAATGGATGCTCTGGATCCGGCGCAACGGGTCGATCGTTCTCAATCATCAAATGCAAGCGTAATGAATCATCCGATTGATTCCGCAGCCAGAGCAGCACGCGCGTCGCACACAGGTGCTGGCCGATTGTTCGCAACATTTCGCCGACAAACTTCTCGGGCGCGGCTTCAGTGGCCAGCACATCAAGGCTGCGCATCATCACATCGACATGACTGCGTGCCAACTGTTCGGATGTGCGCAGAGCATGCTCCGCACGGTCACGCTCAATGGCAACTCGTACAAGGTGCGTCGCTAATTCGATGAGCTCGAGGTCCTGCGAATCCGGAGCTCGCGGTTCGCGATAGTACAGGCAGAACGTGCCCAGGACTTTGCCGTGGGAAGAAAGGACCGGATTCGACCAGGATGCGCGCAGACCGTGCTTCAGGGCTGAGGCGCGATGCTCCGGCACATCCCACAGCGGGTCGGTCGCGATGTCAGAGACGATCACAGGAGAACCGCGATACGCCGCCGTCCCGCACGAACCGGCGCATGGTCCTATCGGCATTTTTTCCATCTGCCGCGTCCATTCGTTAGGCAGTTTCGGACCCGCGATGACATTCAGGTGGACGCCGTCGGGATTCATTAACAAGACCGAAGCGAGCGTACCCGGTCTCTGCTCCTCGATTATCCCGCACACTGCATCGAGGATTTGTTTCAGTGGCACGCCGGTGGCGATCATCTCGAGGAGCTGTTTCTCTCCTTGGAGCAAAGATTCGGCTCGCTTTCGCTCGTCAATGTCCACATTCGTGCCATACCAACGGACTATGTTGCCTGACTCATCTCGTAGCGGTACTCCCTGGGTCAGGAACCAGCGATAGACCCCGTCCGCGCCACGGATTCGCGCGACGCTTTCAAATAACCCTCCTGTTTCGGTTGCGGCCCGCCACTTGGCAAAGTGCGCCTCCCTGTCCTCGGGGTGGAATGCCTCCAGCCAACCATATCCAAGTTCTTCACCCTGCTTCATGCCGGTGTATTCCATCCAGCCCTTGCTGCAATATTCGTTAGGGCCATCCGCTAATGTCGACCATGACATTGCGGGAATGGTATCGATCACAAGCCGAAGCTCCCGTTCGGTCTTTCGCCGATCGGTAATGTTATAGGTGACCCCAGTGACGCCGGCGACCTTTTCGCTCTTATCGAAGACTGGAATGAGATGGGTCTCGAAAAACTGATTTTTTGCTTCCGTGACGAAAGTCACCGACTCCCCAGCCAGAGCCCGCCGCGCATTAGAGTGAAGATCTGGCGAGTCATGATACAGATCAAAGATCGACTGACCGACGAGTTCTCCCGGTTTGACTCCAAAGGTGTCGAGACCTTTGCCTTCTGACAAAGTGAGCATGCCGGAACGATCCAGCGCAAACAAAATGACCGGAGCATTGGCAATGAGATCGCGCAGACGCTGCTCCGTCTGCCGGAGGTGGTCTTCCGCCAACGCGCGTTCGGCGACTTGGCCGAGCAGTTCGTCGTTCAGTTTCCTCAATCGCGCGGTCCGCTCTGCGACTTTTATTTCCAGTTTGTCACGGGCCTGGCTGAGCAACCGCTCTGCTCGGCGTCGCGATGAGCTAAACCAGCTCATTACCAGCGCTACCAGTGCGAAGTAAAAGAAATAGAAGAGGTGCGAAAGGCCAGTCCTTGATGCATAGACGGGCTTGGTCGATCCGTCTGCAAGAACGATTCGATAATCAACCTGATAAGGCAGGACGAAAAAGCCAAACGCTGCGCACGAGAGCACAAGAGCGAGAATACCAGGCCCCGTTCCACCGTACCAAAATGTCACCGCGATGGCGGCTAGGAAGGAAGTGCTGAGCGGATATCCGAAATGCAATTGCTGGAGAAGAAGTTTTATACCGAGCGCGAGAGCGACGGAAAGCACAGCCAATCCATAACGAAAAATGCCACGCTCGAACGTGTGATACGAAACGCGCGCCTTGGAACCAAACGCTTGGAGATTCTCTACCTCTTCAGCAATCGATTTTGCAGCTGAGTTCATCAAATACAGGGCCGCGAGTCGTTGATCTCACGGCAAAATACAATTCTACAACTCTGTGGCGGTGCTGCCAGTATTGGTTCGTCCCTCGAAAGAGGTGGCGTGCGCTCCCTCTCCTGTGGGAATGAAAAATCCTGCGAGCGTACCGTGGTCGCTTCGTGTCAGTTGGTCGATCCTGTTCCCGGACAAAATGATGAAAACTAAAGCGCAAAATTTCAGACAAACATTGCGGCAAATCTTCCGCCGACGTGTGCGACGGCACGATCCGATGCTCGTGTTCAACATGTGGTCGTTCAATTTCACCAACGAGTGGAGCCGCATTTTTGCGAGCGAACAGTATGGACGCTTCTCCGTTTGATGACATGACGCAAGTAAGCGCTTCGATGACTGTGCCGATGACGGCCACGCGAACATCCATCGTGGTTAGGGTACCTCTGAAGCGCGCCTATCAGCAGTGGGCGCGTATGGAGGATCTGCCAAAATTTATCACGCCACTGCGTAACGTACGACGAATCGACGGGTGCCAGTTTTCTTATAGCTGGCATGCAAATGGCGACGAATACCGGGGAGTTCTCCAGATTTTACTTCAGATTCCCGGCCGGCGTATCGCGTGGCGCGCGCTCTCGAACGCGCTTATGTCGGGCGTCGTTTCGTTCGAACCGCACTCCGACCAGGAAACCGAAGTGACGGTGAAGATACGCTCGGTTTTCGATCTGCCGAACTTGTCAGTCAAGCTTGAGGAGTATTTGGGCAATTTTAAACGATTGGTAGAAAGCGAGCATGCGGCAAAATGAGAACGTTTCCCTCTGAGGAAGTACTGGTGGCGGCGTATTGGCGGAAATTGGCGCGTTCAATCGAACGGCCGGATGTTGGAAAGAGCCGTGCAGCGTCGCAGCGTTCGCTGCAGAAAGATCGAAGCGTTTCGGGGTCGGAGCTACCTCGGCGCCCGGCCGTGCGGCAACGCGTTGTCTTTGGGCGAAACGCACACCGCCAAAGATCCAACCACAAACCGAGCGGTGAGCGATTAGCTGATGGAGGAGCGGTTGCGTCGGGGCGAAACGTCAAGACCTAGTCGGCCGAAATGAAAGAAAAAAGGAAGCAAAACACGCATGCATGAGGATCTTGATAAAGTGAAGTTGCTGGCACACGATCTGCGCGATGGAAAAGAATTCCCGCGCAGCCCGCGAGCCACGCTAGGCGGTTATGTGCTGGCTGCGCGCGCCGTCGACAAATGCCGCGCCGTGCTTGTTGACTGGCAAGGCGAATACCATTCCAATTGCCCGCTCGATCAGCGCTGGCTGAATTTTGCCGAGATTGATTACGGCGATTTTCGTGCGCT
>DATFXC010000081.1:0-4550 GCA_035258625.1 Candidatus Udaeobacter sp.
CGGATTCGCCTCTGTCGAACTTCCGCTACGCCACCTCCGCCATGCGCTGGCGGTCCAGCCAAACTTTGCAGATGCTTTTGATCCGCGTAAGCACGTAATACACAGTCTGGCTGCGGAGCCGCACGAGTTCCGTGCCCACGATGCGCCTCACAAAATCGCTTGGTAAGTCGAGAATTTCCTGCGGCGTCGCGCTGTCGAGCCCTTTACAGAGAATCGCCGTCATCGACCGGGTGAGCGTTTGCACCTCCGGGCCGAGCGTCATGCGGATATGCGCCTTGCCGCTCTCATCGACGTGCAGGTAAACGCCGACCGCATCGGTGCATTCCTCGTCTTTGCGCACATCAACGAGATCAAAATTCTCGTCCTGCCGCGGCTCCTGCCTTTTCGCATTGTTTGCGTACGAAACGAGCGTCTCGCGCCGCTCATCTTCCGGCAGCGATTCAAAAAGATTGATGATCTTGCCCAGTTTGTCTGGATACATCGCGTTCGAAATCTACCGCTGATTTCTTTGCTGTCATTCCGAGCGAAAGTCACCTGCCAGGCCGTAGTTATTGGCGAAGAGGGGAGGAATCTCTTGCTCTGAGCAAGGTCTTTATGGCTAATTGCACCATGAAAACTCCGATCAAAGTCGCTGTCACGGGCGCCGCCGGGCATATCGGCTACGCCCTCCTGTTTCGCATCGCCTCTGGACAAATGTTCGGACCCGATCAGGCGCTCAGGCTTCATTTGATTGAGGTTCCTGCCGTGCTCGGCGCGCTGGAGGGCGTCGTTATGGAATTGGACGATTGTGCGTTCCCGCTTCTTGAATCGGTGACACCGACGGCGGATCTCGACGAAGGTTTTCGCGACGTCGATTGGGCGTTGCTGGTCGGCAGTGTGCCGCGCAAAGCGGGTATGGAACGGAAGGATCTACTCGGAATCAACGGCAAGATTTTCATCGGACAAGGTCAGGCGATTCAAAAAAATGCTGCGGCCGACGTGCACGTGCTTGTAATTGGAAACCCATGCAACACCAATTGCCTGATTGCGATGAACAACGCCAAAGACATCCCGCGCGACCGCTGGTTCGCTATGACGCGATTGGACGAAAACCGCGCCCGCGCGCAGCTGGCGCACAAGGCCGGCGTGAGAATTCACTCAGTCACGAACATGACCATCTGGGGAAATCACTCTTCGACGCAGTATCCAGATTTCTACAACGCCAGGATTGACGGTCGTCCCGCGAACGAAGTGATCGAAGATGAGAAATGGCTCAAGGAAGAATTCATCGCCACGGTGCAACAGCGCGGTGCAGCCGTAATCAAAGCCCGTGGACTTTCTTCAGCCGGCTCCGCTGCAAACGCGGTCGTGGACACTGTCTGTTCCCTCATCAACGACACGCCGGCGAGTAACTGGCACAGCGTGGCTGTTTGCTCCGACGGAAGTTATGACGTCGAGCAGCGTTTGATCTCCTCATTCCCGGTTCGTGTGCGTGGCGGACAGTGGGAAATCGTACAAGGCCTTCCGATAAATGATTTCAGCCGCACGAAAATCGACGCGTCCGTAGCAGAATTAAAAGAGGAGCGATCACTCGTTAGCGAATTGATTTCGTAGTTGACGTCCCACAACGCCAAGCCGCCTTTGATTATTGGTGCCCGACGACAGTAAAAAGCGTGTGCGCTCTCCCACGGTGATACTGTTGATGCGTTGAAGTTTGCGACTTGGTGAATCCCATCACCGCTTGGAATCGCGTGAAGAATTGTGTGCTGAAATGCCACCACGTATGCCAGAGGAAATTCTCAGGCGTCGGCGCCAGGCGACACACCGGCGCGCCTTCCAAGTCAGCATGAAACTTGTCGACGATGATGAGCGATTTCGCTCTTTTTCCACATTGCTCAACGATGCGAAGCGGGTCGCGGCAATGAAGCAGCACAGCTCCCATCACGGCGATGTCGAATTCTCCGAGCGCCGCAGGCAAATTGTAAGCATCCCCGTAGTGCACCCTTGCTTTGGATTGTTGAGCGGCGTGACTGAACCAGTAGGAATTTTTCAACTGTTGCATCACAATTCGACGCGGGCCGAACACTTGTTCCAATCTTTCAGCCGGATACGGAACAAAGTCCCAGCCGTGTTCGTCTGTGACTTCGACTGACACCACATCAGCTCCGCGTTTTTCCATCTCGAATGTGAGAAAACCGCTGGCGGGACCGATTTCCAAAACGCGTTGACCGGCAAAATCAACGTTGCCGAGGTACTCATCCACTCTGCCACGCAGGTCCCAATCCTGTCCCTCTATGAGTCCGTGACCCGGGAGTTCCATGGTGTGGTAAAAGTAACAATCGGCGACATCTTCCACTTTGAGCGGAGTCGCAAAAATGTTCTCGTCGGTCACGGCTGACTTGTCGGCTGATGCTTTGTGCTGAGTGCTCTCTCGAGTGCAGTGTTCCAGGTGAGCGACCGCTCCTTGAACCAAGTGGCATCGAATTCTGGCGCGGCAAAAAGCGCCCATTTCTGGCGTGGATGTTTCCAATCCAGAATTTCGAATCGCAAATTCGCGTCCTTGGCTGCGCGTTCGAGTGTAGCTGGCCGATAATTTACGCAGTCGGGATAGATCCAGCCCGTTTGCGCAGAGTCTTCTTCGCCGATCAAAAACGTGGCAACGAAAACTCCGTCTGGAGCCAGTGAACGTGAAATCGCGGACAACCAACCCTTGATCAGATCGAGTCCGCAATGACTGAAGATCGATTGAGCTAGTGCGAAATCGAACGCGACTTTCGCCTGCGCAATCGTCTGTGGTGAATCGGAAAAGAAGAACGTCGGACGTTTTATCTGCACCAGCGTTTCACCGAGTTCACGCCTGATTCCCTCTTCGATCAGCCATTCATTCGGCTCCACCCCAAAGTATTTTCTTCGGTTCAAGTATGGAATTAACAGGCGCCCGATCCGTAGCGAACCGCAACCGATATCAAGCAATAAATGATGCTGGCGCAGGCCGAGCGTGGTCAGGAGATTAAAGGTCATCGCCGCAATCAAATCGTAATCTTCGGGCGGACCGACATACGCACGATAATGTGGAGCGCCGGGTTTGAGACCAATGCCAAGATCTTCCTGATCGTCTGAAGACATATCGACACTCACTCCAACGGTCTCAATGTGGCACGGTCGAAGGCTTTCAGCGCGTCCTGAGGTTTATCGGGAAATGCGACCACGCCGCGCGACCGATCGAATTGATAGATGCGGGTCGGCGGCCGTTGACGAAACGGAAATGCCCGGAGCTTATTGCCGTCGAGCGCGTCGGTTGCGCCCGGGACTCGGCACGCCTTTACCGCCAGAGCATACAAGTCGCTCCTCATGACGGACGACGAACTGACGCTGTTCGACAACTCGTTAGGATCCTTCCTGCGATTGAAGAGCTGTTCCCTCCCGCCATTGGCCATGAAAATGTATTTCCACTCGTCCGTGAGAACCATGACTTTGAAATCGTGTGAGCCGGGAATTTCAACCATACCGACGAGATATCGGCGCGGCGCGCATTGGCCTCGCAGCATTTTGAGAACGTCGATTCCCTCGCGCAGTTCGCATGCACCTGCGGCTTCGGTCGCAATCCCGAAAAGATCCGCCAGGCTGATGAATTCAGTCCGCTCGGCTCTTGAGGGCAGCGCGGTCGGCCAACTGAGCAGCAAAGGAACGCGGCAGGCCGCTTCAAAAAAGTTCTGTTTCTGCCAGCCGTGATGATCGCCGAGCAGATCGCCATGGTCGGAAAAGAAACAGATGAGAACGTTCTCCGAGTTCGGTCGCGCCTCGATCGCATCAAGGATTCGCCCGAGACAATAGTCCAGATAAGTGATCTCGCCGTAGTAACGGGCCTTGACGATTTTCGTCAGTGCCGGGTTAATGGCTTCCGCCCAAATGGCGTGTCGCATGAAGGGAATCTCTTCGTCCAGGTGATCCGCCTCGAGGTTGCCGAGGATTGGCTCCAGCATTCGATCTGGGTTGTACATCCGGTTGAAAGGAATCGGCGGAGCCAGTGGCGGATGAGGCCCAACGAACGACACAAACCCAAAGAACGGGCGTGAATCTGACTTTGTGATTTCTTCCACCGTGCGATCGGCCGTCCACCATTCGCCACCTAAATTGGCTGGAAGCGGACTGCGTTGCGGGAGGTAAAACATCTCGGTGCGTTCGCCCATCGGCTGCTCGAGGAAATCGAATTCCGGATGCTCTCGCGCCAGCCACGAACCGTAGTCGTCGCCTTCCCGGTTTGGCGGATGATACGTCTCTTCGCAGCGCCACAACGTTTCGAAACCAAGGTCTTCATTCCACGGATTCGTATGGAACTTTCCCACTCCAAAACTCCGATAGCCAAGGCGCGACATGGTCCGGCCCAGGTATGCTCCGCAACGCGTTTCCATCTCAGCGGCTTGGCCCGCCACGGGATTTGCCTTCGCGTTGCTGAACACGCGCGTCGTCGCCGGCTCGCATCCGGTGCGGATCGTATAGCGCGCCGCCACGCAGACCGGACACGTCGCGTATGCGTTCGAAAAAGTGATTCCCCTTTGCACCAGCCGATC
>DATFXC010000082.1:0-2583 GCA_035258625.1 Candidatus Udaeobacter sp.
TCGTCACACCTGCGCACGTCGGTTGCCAAAGGCATCGAGATCATCGAGGGGCTGCGCGGCCACACCACAGGCTACGCCGTGCCCCAATTTGTCATCGACGCTCCGGGCGGCGGCGGCAAAGTGCCGATCAATCCCGGTTACATTCTCTATCACGACAACGAAAAAATCGTGATCCGAAATTACGAAGGGAAAATCTTCGAGTACCCCGAGACTGGGAACGAGACCGTGCAGTTCGCGCCGCAGCGCGAGTACCACGACGAGTATCTCTACTCGTAGCTGGTTGTCATGCCGGGCGGAACTCCATGAATCTCTGAATCCTGGCACAAGGGCATTTCGCCTTTCCTGTAGCTGCTCTTCGCGCCGGCCTGTGACAGCGCGCTTCCCGTTGTAATTTCTTTTGCAGTCGACTGTTGTGTAAATTTTAGACTTGCGTATTAAAGATCGGGGCGTGTAAAGTCCTGCACTTTCGTTCTTCTCCAACCACTTTCACCCTATGAATCAACGCTTAATCTCGGAAATTGGCCGTACCCAACGCCTTGACATCATTAACTCCCTCAAGCGGACCAAAGGCATGTCCGTCAACGAGCTGGTGGAAAGAATGGGGATGAGCTACATGGGCATTAAACAGCATTGCATCACCCTCCATCGCAATGGCTATCTGGACACGTGGCGGCGCCCGCAAAAAATGGGAAGGCCGGAGATGGTCTATCGCCTTACGCACCGCACGCACGACCTTTTTCAGGCCGATAGCCATCAGTTGACGCTGGACCTGTTGAAAGCCGCCGAAGACATTTACGGCCCGAACGCGCCGGAGAAATTGCTTTACAACGTTTTCAAAAAGAAGACCGCGGCGCTTAAAGCGAAGGCAAAAGGAGATACAGTTCCCGAACGCGCGAAATGGCTTGCGAACTTCCGCGACGCCGAAGGGCACATGGCGCAATTCATCAACAACAACAAATACGGCGGCCCTCAAATTCTGGAATGTCATTCGCCGATCCTGAACCTGCTGGAGCAATACCCGATCGTTGGACGATTCGAGCAGGATATGTTCGAAGCGGTATTGGGCACGCGCGTCCGTCGGCAAGTGATTCGCAACTCCGGCCTGTACGAGTGCGCGTTTCAATTTGCGCTGTAGCATCGGTTTAGGTCTACTCTCGCAAACTTGTTCTGGTAACTAGACGGCTGCGGTCGCCGCATAGATCGTCGCCTTTTAGCACCAGCGGCGCTATCTCAGCTTTAGCGTGAGGCAACGCCCGAGGATTTCATTAACCGAGTTGCTAAGCGCTCAAAGCGCGATTCAATCGACTTAAATTGTGAATTCGAGCATTGAGCGTCTCAGCGCGGCTCGCGGTTATCTCGTAACGTCCAGAAGTAAATCGCACTTACAGCGCTAGGCCTCTTGGACTTTGGATAATCTTGGGGCGATGCCCCAGGCTTTGTGTGAATACCGCGCCTTCGGCGCTAAACAGCTAGCCACGATTGAACATTGATTTGTCCTTTCGCTCGATGTGAATCTCGCGTTGATTCATCGGCATGGCCCGGGCGTTTCCATCGGTTGCGATCGAAAACGTGCAGCCACTAATTGATTGCGGGCGTTATCCGCTCAAGCGGATCATGGGCGAAGATCTCGTTGTTGAAGCGGACATTTTCAAGGATGGCCACGACGTCGTTGCCGCCGTTCTGAAGTGGCGTGTTCTTGGCAGGCACGCATGGCGGGAAACGCCGATGGCCTTTGTTGATAACGATCGGTGGCGCGGAGTTTGCACCCTATACGACGAGGCCATTCACGAATACACCGTCGAAGCGTGGACAGACAGATTTCGCAGTTGGCAACAAGAATTCGCAAAGAAATTTGAAGGCGGCATCTCCGATCTGCAAAGCGAGGCTTTGGAAGGTGCGGCGATTGTGGAAGCGGCGGCGGGACGGGCACGCGATCGAGCGGACTCGGTAACATTACGCGAATTCTCCGAGCAGATAACCGAGGGTGCCAATTCAGAAATCTATGCCATCGCACGGTCGGGCGAGCTGGAAGTGCTGATGGCGACCTACCCGGATCGTGCCGATGCCACGCAATATGAACCGGTTCCCCGCGTCGTGGTAGATCGCCGGGCTGCCTTGTTCGGCGCGTGGTATGAATTTTTTCCGCGCTCGGCAGAAGGCCACGGTGATCGGGGATCGGCTTTCCGCGATTGTTTGCCGCGTGTCGACGACGTGAAAGCGATGGGGTTCGACGTCATCTATTTTCCGCCGATTCATCCGATTGGTCATAGCCATCGCAAAGGAAGGAACAACGCAATCACATGCGAGCCGGGCGATCCCGGCGTGCCGTGGGCGATCGGCAGCGAGGCTGGCGGACACAAGGCGGTGGAGCCTTCGCTCGGGACGCTGCAGGATTTTGATTGGCTCCAGAAAGAGGTGCGCAAACGCGGAATGGAAATCGCACTCGATTTCGCGATCAATTGTTCGCCCGATCATCCATACGTGAAGGAGCATCCTGATTGGTTCTACAAGCGCCCGGACGGCACGATCAAATACGCGGAGAATCCGCCCAAAAAATACGAAGACATTTATCCGTTAAACTTT
>DATFXC010000083.1:0-7570 GCA_035258625.1 Candidatus Udaeobacter sp.
TCGCCCGTGTCGGTCGAAACGATTGGCACGGCTATCACTTCATGCATGTCGCCAGCGGATTGGAGATAGCCGATTTGCTGTGTGGCCGGCAATTTGTTCAGGGAAAGTTTTGCTTCGGTCTCTGGGTCCAGCTCTCCAACATCCGAAGGGTTCGGCGGCTTGATGACCGCCCCTGTGCTGTCGAGGAAACGATAAAATCTCGCGTGCAACGAGCGTACTGCCTGCTCCGGGGGTGGCTCCTCGCCTTCCATTAGGTCGCGCAGCTCATCCTTGGCGCTCGGATACAGAAGATCGATGGCGTCATCTTCGATTGCGGCGTGAATCCGCGGCTTCCCTGCGAGTGTGTTGCAACGGTCCGCGAGCGCTGCGTGGCGCAGCTCCTCGAGTTTGTGCATCGAAGAAAGCTCGGTCTGAAAGGTCTGCTCCAAATTCCGGTCCGCGTCGGCCGTGACTTTGCGCTGTGCCAGGTAAAAGCCGAGCGCAGTCAGCGTTGCGACGATCACCATGATGGCGGTGAACAATCGGGTGCGAAAGCTCGCCACCTCTTTGTTTCTCATTTCGCCGTGGGAACTCATGGCAAATCAACGTGCAGCGTTTGGCCGTTCTTTAAGTCAACCGGCTTTTCGCGCGTGGTCCTGCTGTCGACCCATGCCTTCAGCGTGTAGCGACCTGCCGGAAGTTTATCCAATCGAAATCGGCCGGCCGTGTCCGTCATCACGAAGTAGGGCGTGCTCAATACCAGCACCAATCCGCGCATGTGCTCATGAATATCGCACCGCAGTGTTACCAGGCCCGGTCTACCGAAAACGACTGAGGGGATCGGCCGTTCCTCCGGACGATAACGGCCAAGATCAAAGCGCTTGACCGGCGAATAGGAGAAAATGTTGTGATAAGTATCGTCGAGATTTGGAAATTCGACCCTCGTTCCCACCTCTATCGGCAGGAGCGCTGGAACGAAGGTTAAATCCCGTTGCGCGACCTCTTTTACTGGCAACGAAGCTGGTCGCGAGAAATTGCCATCCAGATAGACCACCGCCAGCGGCGGTTGCGTGGAAAGAACTCCGGCTTTGGTGACAATCTCGTAACGCTTAGCCTGGACCGGCGGCGATTGAGATTTTGGAAGCTCCACGCGTCCTTCAACAGTTGCGCTCGCTAAAAGCGAAGCGGGAACGACGCAGAGAATCGCATTCAAGCACAGTAATCCCAGCCGGCGCATTATCTTCCTAGTTTAACAGCCCTTTGATTGAACGGAAAGCGCTTGAAACAGGGACGGGTCACGCCATACCCAGCTATTCCTTTGGTTTGACGAGTGCCATTGCTGGAAGTGTGAAGAAAATTGTAGCGACCAAACTCCAGAAAATTCCGATGGCGCACGCGATGCCGAGGCTGGTCAGCGCTGGGTTCCGTGCGAGAGCGAGCGAGCTGAAGCCGCTGACCGCCGTCAAGCCCGCGAGCAATACTGGCTTGATAACACCCGTGACATCATGCTCGACGTCATGCGTCTTCTGCCAAATCAGCACAGTGTAAATTCCGTAGTCCACGCCTATGGCGAGAACCAAACGGAACGAGAGCACGTTCAGCAGATTCAAATGAATGTGCAACATCTTCATTGACGCGATCATCGCTCCAATGCCGAACGCGAGTGTGATGACCTGAATCAGCCACAAGCGAAGGTCGCGATATAAAATGGCCAGCAACGAGATGTCGAAGATGGCCATTAGAGCGCTGATAAGGAGCAGTTGATGATGTGACCACGGCTGGAGATCGGCGAGCACATAGTTCCAGCCGGTGAGAATCATCGGCACGCCGGCCACCGACAAATCGCGTTCCAGTTCCTGGCTTTGCTCGTGCGTACTGAGCGGTCCGTTGGTCATCACAAATCCAGTCGTGAGCAAGGGGTCTTGCCCAAAGTAACGGTCAATCAAAAACCACCAGCTTGATGATTCAGGTAATTGGGTCCGCCAATTCGGGAGTGGCACGCCTGCCTCGCCAACCCGTTGTAAATCGTCGAGCAACCTGAAGGCGGGAGAGAACGCTTCTACGCTGAATCCTTGTGTCTCCAGAGTTTGGGTCAAGGTTTCGCGTGCCGCCTTAAAGTTTATCGTGCGCAAACGGTCGCGATTTCGTTCCATCCAGATCGGTGACGGACAAAGCGCCACAGGCGTGGAGAATCCTTTGATCTTGCCGGCTGCCTGGAGCTCTCGCCAATGTGCGGAAATCTTTTGCCAGGACTCATGCAGTTGGTGCGCGTTTGCCCCGCGTACAATCGCCAGCACTGGCTCCCATCGGACGGGCATTTTTTTCATGATCGCGTCAAGCGCCTGGCTCGCACGGATATTTTTGGGCTGTAATGAACGCGTGCTGGCTTCGAACTGAAGCGGGGGAATCGGTGAAAAGCCGATCGCAGTGAGCAGCAGCAAAGCCGCAGCCGAAAAGATCAGCATGGGTGCTGGTTTGCGCACAGTCCATCGCACATAGTTTCCTGCAAGCTCGAAAAGCCAGTCGTGGCCAACCGCGACTTTTCGTTCGCGGACGAACAAAAACAATATCGAGCACATGAACAGACCGGCTACGAAAATGCCGATCGCAATCAGCACGCCGAGTTCGGAAAAGCTCATGGCACCGCTCAACACCAGCGCGAGAAAACCTACCGCGGTTGTGAGCGCGCCAAAGAATACTGCCCGCCCAAGTTTTGCCACCGACGTGGCAATGGCTTGCTGATGCGCTTCGCCATCGGCGCGCGCCTGATGATAGCGTCCGATAGTGAGAATCGCGAAATCAACACCGAGCCCGACAAGAATGGCGCAAAACCCCACGCTGATCATACTCAGCCGTCCGAAAAGAAGCTGGCCCGCGGTGAGCGCTACGAGGCAGGAGAGAAGAAGGCAAAACGCCATGCCCACCAGAGGCAGCCATCGACGGAACCCGGCAAAGAAAATCGCGCCCACCAGCACCACTGAGCCAAACAACGTCGCAACAACGTCGTAGCGCATGCTCAAAGAAATTTCGGACACAAAAGCCGAGCGCCCGGTCACGAGAATTTGCAATCCCGAATGCGCTTCGGGATCCCAGCCATCGCCTACCGTTTTGCGAAACTCGTTTACCCGATGCATCAAACGCTGGCATTCAAACGCGCTGACGGAAGTTTGATTCGTAACCACCAGAAAGATTCGCATCGTCTGATCAGGCGAGGTAAGGAGTTGTTCCTGTTCGATCGCGGTGCCTTGGGCAAAAGGCTTAAGCGCGGGTGCGATGAGGCCGAGCGGATCGAACGAAAGCTCGAACTGCGGGCGCGGCGAGCCTGCCTCGATCTGCTGGCGCAAACGATCAAGGCGATCACGAATTTTGTCTGGTTGCAGGAGCGACATTGCCTCGTCGAATGCGCTCGGCTCCAGATTGAGCAGCAGCGGCACCGCGATCGATTGCAGATCGCGAATGCCATCCGGCGTGGTCATGGGCGAACCAGCGAGCCCGCGCGCGCACCACGGTTGCTGGCGCAGGCGTTCAGCAAACACCGGCGCGAACTCCTCCAGTTTGTCGACATCACTAGGATGACAGACCAGCGCGAACGTTAGCTCACGCGTCTGCTCAAAATCGCGGTCGTAGATTTTGAGGCCTTGCACCGATGAAAATCGGCTGGGCAAAACATTGAAGATCTCGGAATCCAGTCGCAATGAAGTCACGAGGATTGCGACACAAATGATGGTCAGCGCGGCCACGCCGCACCAAACCAGCGCACGGCGTTGCGTGATGGTTCGGGCGATGAAATCGCTGATGCGCATAAGCAAGCGCTAGTGTTCTGCAACCGGCGCGGCTTTACAATCGCCGGGTGGGGTGGGTTCACACCACGTTAGGCACACCTGGCTGTTAAGCGCCAAAGGCGCCATCTCCCGCCTAGCCTGGGGCGCCGCCCAGCGAGTGATTTCCAGTCGGTCAATCGCTGACAGCGCGACTCGTTCTAGTGACTCGCCTGGTTCGCATGGCAGTGAATGGCGCTTTCAGCGCTGGCGTTCTTTGGGTGTAGAAGTCCTGGGGCTTTGCCCCAGGCTCAGATATGAATACGCGTCTTTGGCGCTAAATTTGGGACTGCAAAACAAGTTGGCTCAAAAGCGGAACAGAAACGTCTCATTTCCGTTAGCGTATCGCAGTGTTTTTTGGTTCGGTGCGCGAAGGAATTGATCGCGCAACCCGAGCCAGCCGCGCAGCTGCGGCGGCGCCTGTGCTACAAGACCAGACCAATGTTGCCCCGCGAAGGTTGCGTTGAATTCGGCAAAGCCCGTATCCTGTCGCAAAGACAACAACGTTATTCCCGGACCTTTTGACGCGGTTAACTCAAAATCGCCCGCTTTTGAAAAGCGCACGAGCGCCTCTCCGATCAGCGTCGTCTTCGGCGTACGATACATGAGCTGACCGGCTTTGGTCTGCCACCCCGCAATCGGCTCGGTGAATTGATGATGCAAAATGGTCGCGCAGCTCGTTAGGCAAACGAGCGTCATCACCAGCAGAACTGGATTTAACCACGAATGGACACGAATACACACAAATGACAGAACGAACCATTCACAACAAGACGGAATACAACAGATTCGTGTCCATTCGTGGTTGCCCTCTTACCTGGTCGCCTCGACGGGCTGCGCTGAACTCGCAGACTCGCCCTGCCTCGGAACCAGCGTGAGGCGCGGTGCGATCGCGTGATGGCGCTGCAGCCAAACCAGAAAATAAAAGACCCACATTCGCCAGCGAATAGGAAAACTGTTGCCGACGTTTCCGCCAAGCACTGCGTTCACCGCCGGGGCGAGACCGAGCACATTGCGGGGTGCGAGGAAAACTTCGATGAATTCCTTCGTGTACCAGGCATTGACGAACCGAAGGTAAACGTCCATTGCGCGATTCACAGATCGCTCGTAGCGCGCGAACAACCGTTTGGCCTTCCGCGGATAATCGAGCACTTCGTTCAACGCGTCGGCGCATTGTTCGCCGCTGAACACCGCAAGAAAAACGCCGCTGCTAAAAATCGGATCGATGAAACCGGCGGCGTCGCCTGTAAGCAACCAGCGATCGCCGTGTAGACGCGCGCTCCGATAGGAGAAGTCGGCTTCCACATAAACGTTCGAGACGCGGCGCGCGTTTGTTATTCGTTTGGCGATGGTTGGCTGTTCGGCCAGTGCCTGCTCGAGAAAATCTTCAGCGTTGAGCTTGGAGTTGCGAAAAGTTTCACTGTCGAGAACCACTCCAAGGCTGGTGCGCTCGGCAGTGAGTGGAATCAGCCAGAACCAGCGATCGATGGCACGAATCAAAACTGTCAGCGTGCCGTCAATTCCCTCGGGACGCCACACATCATCGTAATGCGCGAAGATGGATAGCTTCTGAAGATGATCATAAGTCTTTTTGATTTTGAATTGCCTGCCGAGCACTGAGGTGCGTCCGCTGGCATCCACGAGGTAACGGGCCCGGATGGAGTCAGTCGAGCCGTTGAACCTCACCGCCAACTCGACGCCATCGTTCGAGAACTGCACTCCATCAACTGAAGCCTCTTCATGAACCTCTGCACCAGATTCGGCTGCGTGATCGAGTAACACCTTATCGAAATCACCGCGTGTGACCTGATACGCATGGTCGGTTTGCGAACGATAGCCGTCTTTGAAATAAAACTTCGTTCCAGTGTCCGAGCATGCGCCTATGATTTCGCCGCCGTACTTTTTTATGAACCCGGCGCTCAAAAATTTTTCGTGCAACCCCAGCCGGGTAAACGCCTTCATGCTGAATGGCAGCAGCGACTCGCCGATATGAAACCGCGGAAACTTTTCGCGCTCGAACACAATTACACGCCGCCCGGCACGCGCGAGCAGCGCCGCAGCCGTGCTGCCTGCCGGGCCGCCTCCGATGATGGCGACATCGTACTTGCTGCTGCTCATCGTGCGATGAGCTTAGCAAATTCTCGAGACTTTGGTAGCGTCAGTGACATCGCGCTCAAGGAGTGACGGCTTCCCAGCCGTCAACTGTGAATCGACGGCCGCCCAAGCTGTCGTTCCTTGACTCCAGACGTCGGATGGCGGCGTCCCGATCCTTTTGTGCTAACGTTTCCGCCGGGAAATGAAGTTGATCGATCGATTTGTTAGCCGCGAGCTGCTGGTGAACGTCGTATTCGCGATCGCGGTGCTGAGTTTGGTCCTCGTTGTCGGAAATATTTTTCGCAAGCTGCTGCCGTTGCTGGTGAATCACGATGTGCCGATGGAATACTTGATCACGTTCATTGCGTACGTGTTGCCGTTCTCGCTCATTTTCACGATCCCGTGGGGACTGTTGACCGCGATCCTGCTCGTGTTCGGACGGCTCTCGGCGGACAACGAACTGATCGCGCTGCGCTCCAATGGCGTGAGCATCACACGTATTTGCATTCCACTCGCGGCGATCGCGCTCGGTTGCACGGTGATTTGTCTCTGGCTCAATGTGCACGTGGCGCCCGCCGCGCAGGAAAGGTTGCGCAGCACCATTTTCGATCTGGCAACGCGCAACCCGATGGCGCTCTTCGGAAGCGATCAGGTGATCGATCAGTTCCCTGGCCGGAGGATTTACGTCGGCAAAAAAGAAGGCAACAAGCTCGAGAACATCACCGTGTTCGAGATGAACCAGAGTGCGCTCGCGGTGAAAGTCACCTACGCCCGCACCGGGATGCTGGAAGCTGATTTGGCGAACAAGCAAATCCTGATGCACCTGTATCAAGCACGTTATCAGGAGCGCGATGCCAAGGATCCGTTCAGTCTCCACAAGATCCGCGACGGCATCAACATGGTGGAAGGCACGCTGCCCATCAGCCTTGAAGAGCTGTACGAGAAACAGAAGAAACGGCCCAGCCGCTCGGCGTTGTCGATCGAGCAATTGCTTGAGCAATTGAAAAGCGAGAACAAGCGCGAGCGCAGCGCCAGCCGCACGGAGATCAACAAACGCTTTTCGTTTCCGTTTGCCTGCGTGGCGTTCGCGATCATTGGTGTGCCGCTCGGTGTAACGGCGCATCGACGTGAGACTTCAATCGGGTTTGCCATGGGGTTAATCGTGGCCACGACGTATTTTCTTTTTGTGATCATTGGCGACACGTTGCGCGGAAATCCGCATGCGCATCCCGAGCTGCTCGTCTGGTTCCCGAACGTTCTCTTTATCGTGCTAGGCGTGCTTTTGTTCCGTCGGCTGGCGCGACAATAATCAGTGCAAGTATCTCTGTAGCCCACGGCCCTGCGGGCCGTCTCAGCGCAGGGAACACCGGCCACAGGCCGGTGGCTACAGCATTAACGCGCTGGTGATTCGGCGGTAGTCGGATTGATGATGGCGCGGACTTCGGAAATTCGGTTCGCCGGAAAGCCGCCCTGGCGGGCGTGCTCACGAATCAGTTCCTCGTTAGGCGCGATGTAAACGCAATAAATCCTATCATTCACCACGTAGCTTTCGACCCACTGAATCTGTGGTCCCAGATTGCTTAACACTGCGCAGGATTTCTGCGAGATGGCTTGAAGCTGGTCGGGCGTCAATTCTCCAACACCAGGAATCTCTCTTTCGATGACGTACTTGGGCATAT
>DATFXC010000084.1:0-6607 GCA_035258625.1 Candidatus Udaeobacter sp.
TCCAAGCGCTGAGTCTTTCTGTGCGGCCCACCGCGTGTGATAGTAACGCCATGCCCGCGTCTTTCAATCTTTTGTAGATGCGCTTCTGCCAAGCGCGTGGGCGTTCGACACAAACGCCCCCTACAAGCGCTTTCGCCTTGCGCGCGACACGAGAGACTGATAACTGTGCCAGCGCACTATGGGTTCCTTTGTTCGCCAGGGCATCCTCACTGTTTTCTTTGCGTTGGCCCTGTTTTCCACCTCTTGCGAGAAACATCCGATCGGTCAGATGCCGGAAGTGCAACGTGAGCAACCGGATCCCTCAAAAGAATGGTCGGAGGCATCAAAAAAGGATTCTTACGAGTCTTCCTCTCGTCCTCGACCGGCTGAATCTCCGCAGGAAGCTCGTTAGGCCAAGGATCACATGGCTAGACACAAATACATGAGGTCGCCACCGAACCTGACCGGGATGCCGCCGGGGGTCCCCTACATCATCGGGAACGAGGCGGCTGAGCGTTTCTCCTACTACGGCATGAAATCGGTCCTGACCGTTTTCATGGCGCATTACATCCTGAACCAGTCGGGTGTGCTGGCACCAATGCAGGAGAACGAAGCGTACATGTACACGCATTATTTCGTGTTCGGCGTCTATTTCCTTCCGATTCTCGGCGCGATCATCGCCGACGGCTGGCTCGGCAAGTATTGGACAATCCTGTCGCTATCGATCGTTTACTGCCTCGGCAACCTCACGCTCGCGTGCATGGCCACGTCATGGGGAATCGCGATTGGTCAACGCACAATGCTAGCGATCGGATTGTTCCTGATTTGTTTGGGCGCCGGTGGCATCAAGCCGTGCGTGTCGGCGAACGTTGGCGACCAGTTTGGTGAATCCAACAAGCATCTCCTCTCTAAGATGTTTGGGTGGTTTTATTTCTCGATAAACGCCGGTTCTTTCATTTCGTCGATCCTCTGTCCGTGGTTGCTTGCGAATCCAAAATACGGTCCCGGCTGGGCATTCGGAATTCCCGGCATCGCGATGGTGATCGCCACGTTATTTTTCTGGGGCGGTCGCAACAAGATGGTTCACGTGCCGCCCGCTGGGCTCGGTTACTTGAAAGAAACATTCAGCAAGGAAGGTCTTATCACCCTTGCTCGAATCGCAATGGTTTACGTTTTTATTTTGGTCTTCTGGGCGCTTTGGGGAATGAGCAACGGCGCTGAATGGACGTTGCAAGCCGAAAAAATGGACCTGCATTGGATGGGCATGAACTTGATCGCTGCCCAGGTGCAAACCGCAAACCCAATTCTCATTTTGATTTTCATTCCGATCGTGAACTACGTGATCTATCCAGCGATCGACAAGGTTTTCCGACTCACGCCGCTCCGCAAAATTGGGATCGGCCTTTATATCACGGCGTTGTCGTTCGTCGTGATTGTTTGGATCCAGGGACAGATCGACGCGGGACTAAAGCCAAGTATTAATTGGCAATTGCTCGCCTACGTCATCCTCACGCTTGGTGAAGCGATGGTGTCGATCACCGGACTGGAATTTTCCTACACCCAAGCGCCGAATTCGATGAAGAGCTCGGTGATGGCGTTGTGGCTTTTGACTGTCGCTTCAGGCGAACTTTTCGTCGGCCTCGTCAATAAATGGATCTTGCACGCAGGTGGCGCTCAGAAGGTCAGTGCGTATCAGTACTTTACCTTTTTCACCTGGTTGATGTTCGGAGCCGCTGTCGTTTTCACTATCGTCGCTTGCTTTTATAAAGGGCGCACTTATTTGCAATCGCAGCAGCCCACGCCGGACGAAATTGCGACGGAGCCAATTCTTCACGGCGGTACACCGAGCTGAGCTCGAATAAAAATCATTATCGCGGCCGGGGCCGTGATCTCCGAGCGCGTTGGCCATTCCTGCGGCCTTGCCGCCTGATTAATTGCGCCTTCGGCGAATCTCCGCTCATCGTCTTCGTAGAAGCCGATCCACCTTAGCTTTAGTTCGACGCTTCTTGCTATCTTTGCGTTTGCGCGGTGCTGCCGCAGCCGGCTTTCTTGCAACGGCCAGTCGCACGAGCTCATCGAGATTAAACGTGCGGCGACGTTTGGTTCCCATTTCTCGAAAGTCGATTTCGTACCAGCCATTCATCCGATCTACCTGATAGCGTTTTTGACCGATACGCATCGGTTCGCGCGCGATCACCCGATGGATGACTTTTTCGTATTTGGAGCGTGGCCAACGTCGCATTCGGCGGCGACCCCAATCAATTCCGTGCCCGACGTCGTCATAAACGTCGGGGCGGTTCTCGAAGTCGAGCAGTGAGCGTGCATCTCCGTCGAAGACTGCGGCGATGTGTTTGAGCGTGCTCGGATCACTGATTTGTCGAATTCGCTGACGAAACGGCCGCAAAGTTTCAGCCGCGATTGCACGAAGGCTCAACCTGCGGCGATCACGCAGCTTCCAAACAGACTCGTTGAGATCAGATGTAAATGGATTTCGCCCTAACGAATCAGGCGTGACTCGCCAACCCCTTCGTGAGGAGTGTTTTCGTAGACCAAATCGCGCTATACGAGGAAGTCCGTGCCGCCCCAATTGTCTCAGGCGAAAATCTTCCCAGCGGAGCACAGTTTCTATCGCGCCAGCGATAAACGCGCACGTTGCCAGCATCAAAGCGGGGTCCGGTGTGAAATCAACTGTGACTTCGATCCGGTTTCCTCGGGGGCGCACACCGACTGCGCTGCTTTGCCGGTTCGTTGCCAACAAAATCACCGGCACCGGGAGGATGTGCGCCAGCAGATAGGCGAGCTTCGTGGCGTTGCGAAGCTGTGATTTCCGCGTGCTTGGAAACGAAAAATTGTAATGGGTGCTAAAGCCCTGGAGTGTGCAGTGGCACTTGTGCCGCTCCGCCCAGTGATCCAGTTCCCGTCGCAAATAGCGGATCTGCTCCCACAACAAACGCGTCGCGCGATAACAACAGCCGCGCTCGAGCTCAATGATCGGTGTAGCCACTTCGATCACTCCCGTGTCGAAATAAATCGCGCCGCCAGCCGGTAGTTGAAACGATTTGCCGGTGCGCGGAATCATTCGGCGTCGCACCAAGCGGCTGGGATCGCCAAAGATTTTTTCCGGACGCCGCCTCCGTCCGTTGATGAAAAGATTAAATTCCGCTTCCAAGCCGATAACCGCCCGGGACGGTGTCGCACCAACGGCGAGCTGGCGGATAGGATAGGCGTCGCGTTCTGTTCGGCGGCCCTTCATCTGCTCAATCCGAGACTAACTCGCTTCGCTGCATTTGCGCGGAGTTAAGTTCACAAATCCTAAATCGATGTGAAGGTGGTCGTCGGTCTGTCCGTGGTCGCGACCGAATTGACGAACAAAAACAGCCGGGCTAAGCGACGCTGCGATCGTCCGATATTTCTCAATTGCTCTAGCGTCCGAAAGAAAAGTATCGCCGATCCGGTAAACATTTGCCGCCGTGCCCCACGCGTGAATGCTCTTTGCCCCGCCAATTTGATGCGCTGGCGAGCGGTATCCGCCATTTGCACTGATGAACACCGGCGCGTCGACTTCGCGGCGGAAGTCCTCCAAGAATCTGGCAAGCAAAACAATTGCGCACGGCACGTAATGAGCAAACTGGCTTAATAGCAGCCTCGCCTCACGACAGTCGACGAGCATTAATTCCGCGAGTGTGAAGTGGGGTGTTAGCCGAATTTCATGCGCTTCCTCCCAGCTGCCAATTTCATAGAAGAAACGCGGCAAACGATGAACGGTGCCGTTAGCACCAGCTTCGCTTTCGCCCGGTCGCAATAGCGCGCGGTACTCGTTAGACAGACCCAAACCGTCAATCGGCCGCAGAAACTCAGTCCTCATTTGATTTCGGCTCCGTTCGAAGCAGCGATCGATAAATCGTTTCGGAAATCGCTGCCACCATTTCGCGTCGTCCGTCTGTATCCGGATCGAATTCAGTTAAAATGGCGACGATGTAAGGTTCGCGTTCGGGCAAATAGACAATTCCAATGTCATGGCAGGCAGTCGAGATCTCGCCGGTCTTGTGCGCGACTGTGGCATGCGGCGGGAGCCCGGCAGGAATCATCGAGTTGAATCGTTGCTCCAGCAGAATGCGGATCACCGCTTGCTTGCGTTCAGGCGTAAGAAAATCGCCGCGAATCGCTGACAACAAACTCAACAATCCGTCCGCAGTCGCTTCATTGTTTATCCCCCGCTCGTGTGCACCATGGTCTTCAACGCCTCGCCGTAGCTCAACCCCTGCAACCTGCGCTTCCTGCAAAACCGTACGCGCATATTCCACACCGACAAAATCGAGCAGCAAATTGGTCGCGAGATTGCTGCTCCCACAAATCATCGCCTGCGCAAGTGCAGAGATCTTCGCCGTTCGTCCAATGGTCGCATACAGCTCTGGCGTCGCGTCGCGATCCTGGCTGACGCGAAAGAGCGACCCATCGGCTGCGCCAAAGAAACGGTTTCGTACGTGCAACGAGTCGTCGAGCCGAAACCGGGCTTCGTCTGCCGCCCGAAATACTGCGAGAAGCACGGCTACTTTGATCGTGCTTGCGGCATGAAACCACCGGTCGCCACGCAACGAAAATCGGAATCCTGTCTCGAGATCGTGCAGCGCTACTCCGATGGCTCGAGCTTTTTTTTTCAGCGCCAGGGTTTCCAGTTCCTCGTGTAATCCGTTGGACACATCCACGCTCAACATCGAACTGCTCTTTACATAGCGATTGGCAAGTCGCAAATTCGCCCAATGCCGAATCTGGCTACATGGATTCGTCCAAAAGACGCGAAATGGTTTCGCGCAATCTTCTCAAAGTATCCTGAGATCAAGGTTTGGAACGCGCGCACTCGAAATGTCCCGCTCGGTGAGATGGACGGCCTTCTACTCTCAGGCGGTTCTGATATCTCCCCGGAATTTTTGCGGCAGGACGTTCCCGATTCGTCGGCGTTGGATAAACAGATAGATCCGGAGCGCGACCGCTGGGAGTTTGAGGCTGTCCAGAACGCGCTATCACGTGGGTTGCCAATTCTGGCAATTTGCAAAGGTCTTCAGGTATTCAACGTCGCACTCGGCGGCACGCTCAAGCTCGACATCAGAGGACACAACCTGCCCGAGCAGAAGCAGCGTGATGTTCAGGCATTGCGAAGTACCCGTCGCGCCTCGCACCGTTTTGAAAAAGTAAACAGCGCGCATCACCAGGCGATCGATAAGTTGGGCGACGACCTAGAGGTGGAAGCATGGGCCGCGCACGACGGCATCGTCGAGCAGGTGCGTCTGCGCAAGTACCCGTTCGGACTCGCAGTGCAATATCACCCCGAGCGGAGTCGCCTCTACGACTCGCTCTTTGATGATTTCTTCGCGCGATTGGAATCCGCGAAGCGCTAATTCTCCAACTACTCAGGAACTAATTTACCGGCGGGCGCGGAGCATAGGACCGCAACCTGCCGGAGCCGCAAGGCGAGCAGCGCCGCGATAACCGCGCACGTTCCCAGCAGCATGAACGCCGACCCGTGAGCGCCTGCGCGATCCTGCAGTGTTCCAATGAGCGTCGGACCAAAAAAACCGCCAAGGTTCGCAATACTCACCACCAATGCAATCCCTGCGGCTGCTGGCGCGCCAGCGAGGAAACGCGTCGGCGTGGACCAAAACGGACCGTACGCGGCGCAGTGCCCGATTGGAACGAGCGCCAGAGAGAACACCGCAAAGATCGGTTGCTGCAAAAGAGCGCAGCCGAAAAATCCCGCGCCCGAGACTAACAATGGAATTGCTATGTGCAGAGGGCGCTCGTCACTGCGATCGGAATGGGCACTGTTAAACAGCATAAAGACGATGGTAAAAGCGCTGATCGCGCCAAGGATGAGACCAACGTTAAAATCGCTGCTCCTCGTGAGAGACTTTATGACAAGCGGCGCCCAGAACGAATAACCGTAAAAGCCAATCGCGGTCAGGAGAAAGATGATCCCGAGCTGCCAGATGGTCGCGTTCGTTAACGCGGCAACGATACCAATCGGGTGCGCCGTGCCGCGGAAGTTTCGTCCGGCCGCGAGTTTGGTAACCAGCCAATCTTTTTCGGCCGAAGAAAGCCAGTGCGCGGTGTCAGGCCGGTCGGTGAGATACACGAGGACGATCACGCCGAGCAAAATCGCGGGAATTCCTTCGACCAAAAACAGCCACTGCCATCCAGCGAGACCAAGGACCCCACTCAGACTTAAAAGCGCCCCGGAGAGCGGACCGCCAATGATGCCGCTCACCGGCACTGCGGTCATCAAGGCTGCTATTGCCCGTGCGCGTTGGGCCTCCGGATACCAATGGCTCAGGTAATAAACCATACCCGGGAAGAAACCCGCCTCCGCAGCGCCGAGCAGAAATCTCAGCACATAGAAAGCCGGCGTACTCCGAACAAACATCATTCCCACCGAAATGGCGCCCCAGGTAATCATGATTCGCGCGATCCAGCGCCGGGCACCCACTCGATGCAAAATCAGATTGCTTGGCACTTCGAAAAGGCAGTAACCGAGAAAAAACACGCCGGAACCCAACCCAAACGCAGCCGAACTGAATCCGAGATCGGCATTCATCTGCAACGCCGCAAACCCGACGTTCACCCTATCGAGCCA
>DATFXC010000085.1:0-13762 GCA_035258625.1 Candidatus Udaeobacter sp.
GTCCTCTCCCCACACCGGTTCTTCCAGTTGCAATGCCGAGTCGTCCAGCTCGGTGCGATTAAATTTCTCATATTGCGCTGAGACATCCGGCCAGGGCCGCAAATGCAGCTTGATCCGATCGCCCGCCCGCCACCGCGCTGCTGATGTCCACACGTTGTCGCGCATGCTCCACAAATAAACAACGGCCTGGCCATGCAGCGCGGTCGCGTCGCTCGAATCGGCGCTCATAACGTCTATCAAATGCAACGCCTCGATGTGATCCTTGTATGGCACAGTTCCCGGCCGCGGCACGGGTGAAATGGTTTCGACCGTTCCATCGACTTCGAGTTTTTCTCCGGGTTTCAGAGTCAAAAAGTGAGAAGGTTTTGCTTCACCGAGTCTTAAATCGAGAAGTTTCCAATTCCCAAACGACAACTCGCGCGCTGCGAATTCCCAGATCACCAGTTTCTTCCCAGCTAACCGATCGCTCCCGCGCGAGAGCTCGTTGCTCAAAATTTCGCGCGTGGCGAACGACGCGTCGCTGTTTCGCAAGATGCAGTCAATAGGCCGCCGTAAAGCGACGCTCAAATGCTCGGCGAACCCCGCGGATTCGCCCCAGCCCATCGCTTCGAACGAAAAAATATTTGAAAAACTGTCGCCCAGCAGGAGCACATCGGCCTCCTTGCTTGGGCGCCACAGCCCGTTGCCAGTGACCACTTGTCGAATCGTCACCTTCTCCGGCGGAAAAAACTTCTCACTTCTTGTTAACTTCAACATTGCGGCGATATCGCCGCGCGCGACGATTTCCTTTTCGATAATCGAGGGCGATGTTGGCGCCGGCGTTGCTGGCAATTGGAGAAAATCTGCCAATCTTTCCGCTACGACCTCCATCGTCTCAGGCCGCCAATGCGTGTCGGTTTCGAGATAACGATGCCCGTTGCTTCCGCGCTCCATCAAAAACGCCGCAGGATCGAATACGCGCACTTTCTCTTGTTCGAGGCGGGCTTTGAATTCGTTAAAAGACGGATTGGGTAAGTCGCGACTGGCGCGAGCCCGATTGGATTTAGACACGGCGAGCATTTCACCTTCAACACTTGGCTTCACCAATAGCGGGAGAACCACCAGATCGATCCCCCGCGTGGCGAGCTGATTGCGAAAGTCGACAATCGCCTTAATCGGATCGGGCTGGACACGGCTCGTTTGCAAACGGTGTTTCAGCCGGATCGGGTCGAGAAACGGCGGCCCGATCACATGATCGACATCGGCGCGATAAAACAGCCAGGGATCGTGACCCAGGTAAACCTGCTCATTGCCCGCGCCCATCAACACAGTGAGCAGATATTGCATACGCGGCAGGAGCCATTGCGAGACTAACGACTCGTTTTCCAGGGAGCGCTCGACGCGTTTCAGATCTTCAGCATGCGGAATCCATGGAAGCGATTCGAAGATGGAAACCATTGGCATGCGGCTGATGGAACCCGCCGCGCGAAATTCGCTAACGAGCTGAATCGTCGGAACAGCGACAATCGTTAACAAGAACAGTGCAATGAGAGCTGGCCGCGTTCCCGGCGTAAACTTCGTATTCTTTAGCGCCAAATCAGCTTCCTCTTCGCGCGGCAGTTTACGATGCGCCGCGCTCGGAGTCGGGTCGGCGTATCTTGGCAACGAATATTTCGGCAGCGGTGCCTGAGTCGTCGTTGGCCGGCGAAGCAGTCGATATGTTGTGCTGTCTCGCATATTCAGCGCGCTAGAAAATGAAATAGATAAAGGGGTTGTATTCCTGCGTGGCCAAAACGATCAGCGCGAGCCAACCGAGCGCAAAACAAGTCACCGTCTTCGGCCAGGTCATTTCCTGGCTCCAATCCCAGGTCTGTCTCCCGAACCAAACAACGATTCCCGCGACGAAAATCGATAAAATGTAATAAGGCTTGTAAATCAGGCCCCCAATTAGCGACGCGTTCGGGAACGGCTGATTGAGGTGAAACATCGCACCGAGAAACTGAACAGCGCCGTGCAACGTTCCGCCGCGGAAGAACACCCAGCCGATTGTCACGATCAAAAACGTTAGAACGATTCGCACTAGCTTGGGCAGACTATGATAAGCACCTTTGCGGCCCTGGCTGCGTTCGAACGCAAGCATCCCGCCGTGAAGCCCGCCCCAGATCACAAAGTTCCACGATGCGCCGTGCCAGAGCCCGCCGATCAACATTGTGATAATGAGGTTTGCGTATGTGCGGGAAAGGCCGTGCTGATTGCCGCCTATCGGGATGTAAAGATATTCGCGCAGCCACGTTGAAAGCGAGATGTGCCAGCGCCGCCAAAAATCGGTGATCGATTGCGCGAGATACGGCGAATCAAAATTTTTCGCGAAAACGAATCCGAACATCAGGCCAAGCCCGATCGCCATGTCCGTGTAACCGCTAAAATCGAAGTAAATCTGGAACGAATACGCGAAGGATCCGACCCACGCGTCGAGTGTTTGAATCGAGCCGGCGTCGAATGCCGTGTCAGCGATTTTGCCGCAAGGATTCGCCAGCAAAACCTTTTTCGCCACACCCATCATGAAAAACGCGACGCCGCGCGCAAATTTATCGGATGTGAGTCGGCGATTTTTGAGCTGGTCGGCGAGAAACGAGAACTTCAGAATCGGACCGGCGACGAGGTGCGGGAACATCGAAACGAAACAGGAGAAATCGATGAAGTTGGCCATTGCCTCGGCGTTGCCGCGATAGACGTCGATCGTGTAGCTGAGCGCTTGAAACGTGTAAAAGCTGATGCCGAGCGGCAGTACGACGCGAAAAAACGTGTTCAGTTGCGTGCCTTCCAATCCGAGGCTTTGCACCAGCGAGTTGTAAGTATCGATTCCGAAGTTGAAGTATTTGAAAAAGCCAAGAACAACGAGATTGCAGACGATCGAGATCGTAATTGCTGTCCGCCGAATGCGGGTCTTGCGGTGTTCCGCGTCGACAAGTTTCACCGGCTGACCCCAGACTCGCCAGACTTGCCAGGTATTGTGCGCGATGACCAGGCTCATCAGCCAATCGATAAACGTTGTGCCGAACATGAGCGCCATGAACCTCGGCTCGGCCCAGCCGTAAAATGTGTAGCCGGCAACGATCAACCAGGCATTGCGCCAGCGTTGCCGTGCGCGAAACAGCGCGTAATAAACGAGCAGCGCGAAAGGCAGAAAATAATAGATAAAAATGTGAGAGCTAAATACCACGCTCGATATTTGGTGCTTTTTTCTGGAATACGGTTTAGAAAAAACTTTTTGTGAAGTCGACCCCAATTTTGTCAAGCCTGCGTGGGTGTTGGAAAGTGTTCGCACTGACGCAGAGCGGTGAGCGCGAACCCCTTAGAGTCCCCAGTACTTGGTGTTTCTACGCGGCTATCCTTGCTTGTTTGGTTTTCCCAAAAGTCCTCGCCGGTGAGTCAATTCCGCTGTCCGATTTGCAACAGAAATTCATTAACGAACTCGCAGCAAAATCACGCTCGGCTCAAAGTGAAAACGCAGCGGTGATCGCGGGCGTTGACGGCTGGTTCTTTCTTTCCAGCGATATTCGATTTCTCTCGGCAGGCCAATTCTGGGGCACTGACGCGATGAAGGTCAGCCGGGCACATAAATCCGAATCGGCCGATCCGATTCCGGCGATTGTCGATTTTCATGATCAACTGAAACGGCGCGGAATCGACCTCCTGTTAATGCCGGTTCCGCCAAAGGCAGCGATTTATCCAGAGAAAATTTTGCCCGACGTCGACCTTCATGGCGAAACGGCGGCTCCGTACCTTGCGCGATTTTACGACGAGCTACGGAAACGCGAAATTGACGTGGTCGATCTTTCACCGGTCTTCCTCCAGAACCGTGCCAACGAGCACGGCCCGGTTTTTTGCAAGACCGACACGCACTGGTCTGGATTTGGCTGTGTCCTTGCGGCACAAACGATCAAGGATAAAATTCACGAGAAACTCGCCTCGCAGCCGCAGAAGAATTACGCAGCAGAATGGAAACAGGTAACGATCAAAGGTGACCTCGGCGATCTTGCCGGGCCTGATGCAAAGAAGCTCGAGGCGGAAAATATCGTGATCCGAACGATCAGCGACAAGGAGACCGGCGCGGCAGTAACTCCCGATCCGAACAGCCCGTTGTTGGTTATTGGCGACAGCCACACGCTGGTGTTTCACGATTTTCTTGCGGAAAAATCCGGTTTGCTGGATCAAGTCGCGTACGAGATCGGCTTTGCGCCTGACTTGATAGGCACGCGTGGCTCGGGTGCCACGTCGGTCCGAGTCAGTCTGTATCGGCGCGCAAAAAAGGATCCCGAGTATCTCGCCAAGAAAAAAATGATCGTCTGGTGTTTCGCCGCACGCGAATTCACCGAGTCAGACCAAGGCTGGGACAAAGTGCCTGTGGGTCAGTGAAGAATGCCAACGTCAAACGCTCAACGCTCAACATTCAAGAGCCGGCTTCACTCGACGTTAAAGATTGGACCTTGAACGTTAAACGTTTTTTAAAGCGGCTAGTCATCGCGGCAACTGCCTCAAGCATCGCAGTTTCGTCTCTTGCTCAAAGCACTCCAAGTCCGGCTGATTCGCCGCGCGATTTCACGGTATTGATACTTGGCGATTCGCTCGGCTTGTGTGGATTCAGCAAACGGCTCGACGAGAAATTCCGAGCCGATCCGCGAGTTAGATCGGTTTTCACCTATTGCACATGCGGCACGAATCCGTTGAGCTGGTTAAAGGAGAAACCCTATGCGCACGTTCAGACGCATTGTGGTTACTGGAGCGTTGAATCGCGGCCGGATTCGCATGCATTCAAGGAACTGCGCGATACTTACGGAACGCCCAACGGCCATCGCCCGACATCGCACACGGTTCCCAAGTTGGATGACCTCCTCCCCACGATCCAGCCGGACATCCTCGTTATGCAAACAGGTTCGAACCTTTTCGGCTTATTTTCGGGCCGTGAAAAGGTAAAGCCCGACCGTGACGGGCCGATGTTGCGAAAATACCTCGTGCCATTCGTCAAGAGAGCGATTACGCCTCCGTCGAAGGTGCGAAAAATTTACTGGGTCGCTCCGCCCACGTCCGGACGCGTTTCAGGCGAAGTTCAGGAGTTCGTGTTCAATCAAACGCAGAGAGACATCGGTAGCGTAGCGCACCTAATAGATAGTCGAAAACTGATTTCGTATCCCTACAAACACATGGAGCCGGATAAGGAGCATTTCGTCGGCGAAGACATGAACAAGTGGGCGGACAAGGTGTGGGGAGATATCGACCGCGATCTCTCTGCGCAGTCATGGTCGGATGTGCGACCGCTCAGCGAATCAATCGCGAAACTTGCGCCCGTGGCCGCGCCGAGCGCAACGCCCGCAACGGCGTCGTTGATCCTAAAGGCGAAACTCGTTTCTAAAACGAAACCAATTCAGAAGGAGGAATTACTGCCATACCGGGAATTTCTAGTCGGATTCGTTTACGATGTGGAAGAGGTGACTGCAGGCGAGTATGGCGAGAAACAAATCCTTGTGATGCACCCGGCTTACATTGGCCTGCAGCCACAATCACTCGGGAAATTTCAAATCGGCCGGACCTACGAGCTTAAGTTGCGCCCGTTAGACGGCTCGATTTGGAGTACAGTAAAATCGAAGGACGATTCCGGCCGGATCGAGCTGGAACCCTATATTCGCGTCCAGGATGAAGCGCGATACCCCAAGAGCGGACGATAAAAAACGTTGGTCGCCAATGATTCGAACGGTTTCAGTTTCATTTGGCTTGCTGGTCGTCATCGGCTCCTTCGTCCTTGCCAATAAGTTCCAGAAGCCGCAGAAGCCGTCCCAGCCGCCACCGCCACCAAAGGTGCTCATGATTGGCGATTCGCTTTCTGTAAGCGGCTTTGGCGATGTGGTGCGGGAACATCTTGAACACGAGTTCGGGCGCCAGAACGTGGCATTTTTCGCGTCGTGCGGATCGTCGCCGGAGAATTGGTTGCAAAATGAACCGGTGTTTCATACCAAGTGCGGCTACCGCGAGAAGACGCCGACGAGCGACGTTTATCGCGATTATCACAACGGCAAAAGGCCACCAGCCGTGGCCACGCCCAAGGTCGAGACGCTGATCGAGCAATACAAACCGACAATCGTGATTGTCCAGTTAGGCACAAACTGGATGGATCAAACATTGTCCGACGATCACATCCGCCATGTCTTCGCGCGATTCGTTAGCGCGGTACACGGCGACGCCACACGAAGAATGATCTGGATCGGCCCGCCGGATTCGTCGCGGTTTTCAAAGGTGCAGAATCGGATCTACCAGCTGATCCAGCAATCGGTGCCACGGGGCGATCCAGTGATCGATTCACGCCGATTCACGCGTTACCTCGTGGGAAAAACCGGTGGCGACGGGGTTCATTACAACCGTGAATCTGGCGAGGCGTGGGCGAGGCGTGTGAATGCCAGCATCGACCAGTTTCTCGCGGCCGACATTGCGGCGCGCCGCAAAGTGGTCAGCAATCGTTAGCCGGAAGCGAACACAGATAAAAGGCGGATTCAACTGCGTCGACTCCCGGTTGGGAACGCAGCAACGTTGATCGCAGCCAGCGAGAGAGCTTTCAGATCGCCAGTTAAAAGTTTAAGGAACGCATTGTCATGGCCATCGTCGACAACCTGCGAAAAATTTCTGACACGGTTTGGGAACTGCCGGCCACCTACAAGCAGGGCATGCGCGTGCCGGCGCGAATCATCGCGACGGAAAAGCTGGTGCGCGAAATGGACGAAGCGGTTTACCAGCAGATTAGTAACGTCGCCACCTTACCGGGAATCGCACGCTACGCGCTTTGCATGCCGGACGGCCACAGCGGTTATGGATTTCCCATCGGCGGTGTCGCTGCGATGGACATGCGCGAAGGCGGGGTGATCTCGCCAGGCGGCATCGGGTTCGACATCAACTGCGGCATGCGTCTGGTCACGACGAACCTCACGCTGGAGGACGTGCAACCGCGCTTGAAGGAAATCGTCGATCGCCTTTTTCAACGCGTCCCGGCGGGCGTTGGCACTCATGGATTCCTCAAACTAACGCATGACGAATTTCGAGACTTGGTGGAGCGAGGTGCGCGCTGGTGCCTCGAGCGCGATCTGGGCTGGCAGGAAGATCTGGAGTTTACGGAGGAGAACGGTTGCATCCCAGGCGCCGATGCATCGAAAATCAGCGAACGCGCAGTCGAGCGCGGCTACAATCAGGTCGGCACGCTCGGCAGCGGGAATCATTATCTGGAGGTGCAGGTCGCGCGGCCAGAGGACGTGCGCGACAAGGAGCTCGCGAAGAAATTCGGGATCACGATTCCGAATCAGATCGTGGTGATGTTTCACTGCGGCAGCCGCGGTTTCGGACATCAGGTCGCCACGGATTATCTCCAGAAATTCTTGAAAGTGATGGAGCCGAAATACGGCATCAAAATTTTAGACCGCGAGCTGGCGTGCGCGCCGTTCGATTCACCGGAAGGCCGTGATTATTTCTCCGCCATGAAATGCGGGTTGAATATGTCGTTCGCGAATCGGCAGGTAATTCTTCACCGGATCCGCGAAGTCTTTTCCGAATTCTTCGGGCGCAGCGCCGAAGACCTCGGGATGCGCCTGGTTTACGACGTCTCACACAATACTGCCAAACTGGAACGGCACGTGATCGACGGAAGAGAAAAGACATTACTCGTGCATCGCAAAGGCTCGACGCGCGCGTTCGGTCCGGGGCATGACGAGTTGCCCGCGCGCTATCGCGAGACAGGCCAGCCGGTAATCATCGGCGGCAGCATGGAGACTGGCTCCTATCTACTCGTTGGCACAACTTCAGGATCAGGAACATTTTTCAGCACTGCACATGGGAGCGGCCGCACGATGAGCCGAACAAAAGCGCGCAAACAATGGCACGGCAAACAACTTCAGCGCGATCTCGAAGCGCGCGGAATTTACGTGCGCAGCACGTCATGGGCAGGCCTGGCCGAAGAAGCAGGCGGCGCTTACAAAGATATTGACGAAGTGATCGCAGCAACTGAGCTGGCAGGAATCAGCAAAGCAGTCGCGCGCCTAACGCCTATTGGTAATGTGAAAGGATAAAGTGAATGAAGAAATCCGAATGACGAATGTCGAAGCGCGGCGCGCACGGAGTGACGCGCCCTACCACGAAAACGCGAATGCCCGCGAAGCGATACCGGTAGGGCGGGCAATCCTCTGCATGCCGTCTGGTTTCATCCGTCATTCGCTCTTCCTGCTTTGTCGTTTTTGATATGCAACTGCGAACGCAGATTACCCTCATTACAGGTCCGCTGGGCAGCGGTAAGACGACCTTGCTTCGTCATATTCTCGCAACGCAAGCCGGGAAAATCGCGATCGTGATGAATGAGTTCGGCGAAATCGCGATCGATACGAAAGTCATTGAAGGCAAAAGCGTGCGGATTGCGGAGCTAGGCGGCGGCTGCGTTTGCTGCTCGTTGCTCGGGGAATTCGAAGCGGCGGTGAACGAGATCATCGAGAAGATCGCGCCCGAGAGAATCATCGTCGAGACGACCGGTCTCGCCGAACCTGAAGCGCTCGTGTTCAATATCCAGGAAGCGCTGCCGCAATGCCGGCTCGACGGCGTTGTTTCTGTGATCGACGCCGACATGCTTGTTCGCTTCCCGGAGCTGGGCCATACCACCCGTTTGCAAGTCGAAGCCGCAGACATCTTGCTCCTGAATAAGATCGATCTCATCGATCCGGTGCAGATCGAGCCGCTCGAAACGAAGCTGCGGGAAATCAATCCGACCGCGGCAATTGTTCGCACCGAGCGTTGCAGGGTGGATCCGGAACTGTTGTTTGGACTTGGACGCGAGAGAAAAATCGCACGCCCAGAACACCGGCATCCGCCGGAATTCGATTCTTTCGCATTCACCTCCGATAGAATTTTCTCTCGCGAATGCTTCGAAGATTTTGCAGATGGACTGTCGGCGAGCGTGGTTCGCGCCAAGGGTTTCATCCGCTTCGCTGGTGGCGAGCAGCTTTTCAATTTCGTCGCGGGCCGCTGGGAACTGGAGCCATTTGAATCCGATCGCACCGAACTGGTGTTTATCGGGATGAAAATTGGAACGGAAAAGGAAATAATCTTCCGCGCGCTTAATGAATGCGCTGCGAAAAATGACGAAGCACGAAACCCGAATGTCGAAGGAATGACCAAGCACGAATGACAGAGGCGATCGCCGCGTGATTTCGGGTTTGTGTCATTCGCCCTTCATTCGTCATTCGTCATTCGACATTCGGGTTTCGTCATTCTTTGCACATGCCCTACAGATATTTCGAAGAACTCGGCACCGCCGATATCGCCTTTGAAGCGACCGGGCGCGATTTGCCGGAATTGTTTAGTAACGCTGCTGACGCGACGGCGAACGTGATGATCGACAACCTCGAGGCGATTCAGCCGCGCGAGACACGCCAGATCGAGCTCTCGAACGACAAGCTCGACATGTTGCTGTTCGATCTCTTGGAGGAGCTGATCTTTCTCAAAGACGCCGAGCGGCTTCTGCTGCGCATCCGCGAAGTGCACATTAATGAGAAAGACGAAAGGTATTTTTTCAAGGCGAAGGCCGAGGGCGAAACGCTCGATGCGCAGCGGCATCATCAGCGCACCGACGTGAAAGCAGTTACGCTTCACGATTTCTCTGTCGAGCGAACGGACGGCGGCTGGAAGGCGAGAGTGCTTCTGGATATTTAATCTCAATCATCTGCGCTTTCCCAAGCGTGACAGAATGATGAAGCACGAATGACGAATGGCGAATTAATGACGAAGCCTAAATGACGAAAAAGATGGGATGTGATTTGGATCTTGTCACGATGCATTGCTTCGGCATTTGACATTCGCATTTCGTCATTTTCCTCATTTCGGCTCAAGCGCCACGTAGCCGCTGCGGCCCTGGCTATAGACGCGCATCAGAATCTTTTCGTTCGGCTTTAATTTCTTGCTGATCCCCACGAGATCTTTCGCACTCCTTACGGGCTGCTTGTTCACTTCCTGAATCACATCACCTTCGCGCAGGCCAGCTTTCGCAGCCGCGGACTCAGCATCAACATCGGCGATCACCGCCCCTTGAATGTCCTTCGGAAGATTAAGCGCAGCGCGGATGTCATCTGTAATGCTCGTTATCGCGACCCCGCCAAAAACGGAGGTTTTTTCCGGCTGCGCGTTTTCTTCGGTCGATGCCTCGGCGCCTTCCTCGGCCGCACCGGCAGGCATTTCGGCAAGCTGGAGATCGGACGTTTTCTTTTGACCATCGCGGTTGAGTTCGACCTGCACCTTTGTCCCGGGCGCCATCGAGCCGATCATCAAACGCAACTCGCGCGCATCACTGACCTTTTTCCCGTTCACAGCCGTAATTATGTCGCCCGTTTTGATTCCTGCTTTCGCCGCCGGAGCGCTTGCTTCGACCTCGCCGACGAGCGCTCCAGACGGCTGCCCTTTCAGCTTCATCGCGTCGGCCAGCTCCGGCGTGAGGGTTTGCACCGACGTGCCGATGTATCCGCGCACCACGCGGCCTTTTTCACGTAAGCTCTGCATCACGTCGCGCGCCAGAATTGCGGGAATGGCGAAGCCGATTCCCTGGTTTCCGCCGCTACGAGTGAAAATCGCGGTGTTGATGCCGAGGAGGCGACCTTCAATATCGACCAGCGCGCCGCCGGAATTGCCCATGTTAATCGCTGCATCGGTCTGGATAAAGTTTTCGTAATCGACAATGCCCATGCCGCCGCGGCCAACAGCGCTAATGATCCCCATCGTGACCGTTTGCCGCAGGCCGAATGGATTCCCGATTGCCAGCACAATGTCCCCGGCCCGCGCTTTCTCGCTGTCGGCAAACGTGATCGAGGGCAGACTGTTTTCGTCGATCTTCAGTAACGCGACGTCGGTGCCTGGATCAGTGCCGACTTTTTTTGCCTTGAATTTCCGAAGATCGTTTCCAAGGCCAATCATGATTTCGTCCGCGCCTGAAACAACGTGATTGGCCGTGAGAATGTATCCATCCGGGCTGACAATCACGCCTGACCCGAGACCTTGCAGGGTCTGTTTGCCTTGCCTTTGCGGAGCTCGTCCCCCAAAAAATTGGCGCAACGAATCATCCGAGAACGGAAAAGTCGTCAGCCCGCGCGACACAGTCTGAGTAGTAAAGACTGTGACGACACTCGGAGCGACCTTTTCCACCACCGGCGCAAACGTCGTGACAATTCTCTCGCGCGTCTGCGCGGGTTGCTGCGCTGCGACAGAAAACACACTCTCCTGCGCGCAGAGTACCGCGAGCCCGAAGAGCGCGCACGACTTTAGAACTCTCTTGTGCATAGGAGCTTTGCCTGCAAAAGAGAATCGGACGCACAATCACGGTCGGCTCTTTTTTTTGACCCGTCCGTTCAGAAACGTGACCTTCGCAGCTGCAAGTGAATGGCGGGCAAAGGCCTGCCCGCCTTACCAAATCGAATGCAGTTTCGCTTTTGCTGGTAGCTACGTGACGCAGCCTGCTCGCCGCCGTGAGTGCACGCCGGACGCCTGGCGTTTCCAGCAATCACTGATCACCTGTCACGGCAGATGAACTGTTTTACGCCGAAAACATGAGTTACTTCCCCTTTTTTCGAGACCCCATTTTCAAGAAGTGCACCGGCTAGTGTTTGTGGCGGCTGAGTTCTTGCAGTAATTCGATCTGGATCTGCTGAATCTCGAATAAACGGTTGTATTGCCGGCTCAACATGTGATCGAGTTTTTCGTGTAAATGCCGTATCTCCAGCTCCGCCTTTAAGTTCACTTTGTAATCGTTCTCCGCTCGCAAGCGGTCGCGTGCCTCCGCTCGATTTTGACTCATCATAATGATCGGCGCCTGAATCGCCGCGAGGCACGAGAGAATCAGGTTGAGCAGAATGAACGGATACGGATCAAAGCCGCGATTTAGAAGAAAAACAGCGTTCAGCACAATCCAGGCGATAAGCACGGTCCCAAACATTATGATGAACTTCCAGCTGCCGCCGAATTCGGCGATGCGGTCCGAAAGTCGTTCGCCGAATGTAAGTTTCCTTTCGAACTGCCTGCTGATGTCGGCTGAGAGAATCTCGTGCTGCTCCAAGCTTTGAATGACCTCATTGTCGAGCGCGGAAAGTTCGCCGATCTCATCTTCCAAAACTTCCTTGACATAGTCCTTTCGGAAATTGCCCAAATCTTCGAAACAGATGAACGCTTTGCTATCGAGGCCAGGCACTTTCTTTTTGATGAACTCGAGAAGCGATGGCCGGATCAGTTCCGCGAACATTCCGTTGTGCGGGGACTTCGACTTTTTACAAACGTCACAGACGAGTGGTGCGGCGCTCATCGGGATTCGCTGCCGAATTAAACCGCTTCTACACGGCTTGTCGATGCCGGTTTCAATCTCCTTGAATACCCGGTGACAAGGTCACACCTTCTCGAATGGAAGAAGCGGAAGTTCCTCTCGAGCATTTGCACGAACAAGCACACGAAACGGCGAAACACAGCGGGGAGGCCTGGATTTCTTGGGTGGCCCTGAGCACCGCGATCCTTGCGGTTCTTGCTGCGATCGCCAGCCTGCTCTCGGGGGAACACGCGAACGAAGCGATGATGAAACAAATCGAAGCCTCCGACCAGTGGAGCTACTACCAGGCGAAAAGTATTAAGGCGGCCGTGCTCGATGCGAAAATGGCTGTCATTGGCGCACGTGACGGATCGGACGAATCGAAGCGCGCTCGTTACGAAAAAGAGCAGGAAGAGATAAAATCTGAAGCCGAGCACAAGCAAGCCGCGGCGAAATCGTATTTTCACAAGCACGTAGTGTTTGCGCGCGCCGTGACCATGTTTCAAATCGCAATTGCCATCGCTGCGATCTCTGCGCTCACGAGGAACCGCTCGTTTTGGGCTGTGAGCCTGGTCTTCGGCGCACTTGGTGGCGCGTTTCTCTTGCTCGCCGCGATGACTCGATGATACAAAATCGCGGATTGCCGCGGTCTCCCGACCGGAGACAACGTCACGCGCAATTCGACGAGCTTCGATTTGTAAGCGCAGCGCGCAAACGATCAAGAAAAGGCAACTGCGTAGCCTTTAGTTTCCGCCTGGCAATTTCATCGGAGAAGAAGCGCGCCTGATCGACTTCTGGAAATTTCTGGTATTTGCCCGAACTCGGCGGCCATTCCAAATCGAACAGATTTGATTTGCACTCGAACGGTTGCGGCAAATCTCCTTCGAACGCCCAGGCGTGCACAATCTTGCCGCCTTTTTGCCTGATCCAGCCGAGCTCAATCCACCAGTGAACATTCTCGGGACGGAATCCTACTTCCTCTTCGAATTCAATTTGCGCGCGCGTCAATAAATCTTCTCCGGGAGCCGCTTCGCCTTTCGGAATGGTCCATACACCGTGGTCTTTTCGCGCGAAAAACGGACCGCCGGGGTGCGCCAGCAGCACTTCTATCTCATGATTCCTGCGCCGGAACATGAGCAAACCGGCGCTGATGCGGCTTCGCGATTGCTTCGAGCTTCCCGCCACAATTCATTTTACGCCAGTCGCCGGTGTCGCGACAGGCGCGACGTCTCTTTTGCCGCCCCAGAGATGAAATGTGTAGGTGAAAACGATGTAGCCCATCAGATCGTGATCGGAACGATTACTGACGTACAACGCGGGATTGAACTGGAAATCGGGTGTGATGTTGCAGGTGAACCCGATCGTCGACGAGTTTTCAGAGCCGCTTTGCCAATCGACCTGTAGTCGCCACCTCTCGTTAAA
>DATFXC010000086.1:0-7082 GCA_035258625.1 Candidatus Udaeobacter sp.
GATGTGACGCGCGCGGTGAACATGCGTGTCCGGTACGCGTACAACTGCACTTTGGCTTTCATTCCCGGCCTTACTTCTCCGACATCTTCCTCGTTTACTTCGCCCCGGACGTAAGTCTTGCGCGAGGAGACTGTGAAAAGTTCATTGCCGTCCGACACCAATTCGCCGTCGATCGTCTGCACGTTGGTAAGAATTCCATCAATCTGCGACCGGACTTCGGCGTTCTTCATTGCCGCTTCCAGCTTTTTGGCAGTTGCCTGCAGAGAATTGAGATTACGATCCCGCTCGATGCGTTCTGTCTCCACCGCGCCGCGCAAACGGTTCACCTCACTTTTGGATTTCTGATATTCGACAGCCGGGACGTTCCCTGAGGAAACAACTTTTTCGAGGCGTTGTAGATTGTCTTCCGCGGCTTTGAGCAGCTCCGAGGATGGCAGTGGGAGGGCCGCGCGGTCAATGGCTGCCTGCAAATCGGCCCGGGCCTGTTTGAGTTGGCGAGAAGTTTCCTCGTCGGCGATCATGGCCAGCAATTGACCTTTTTCGACGCTCTTGCCGATTGCGCCGCGACCGGCTGAGAAAGCCTCCGCTAATCGGATGAAACCGTCATTTTGCGCTCGAACCCGCACGACAAACGCAGGCTCGATCCGCACTGTACCGTAAACCGCCGAAATCGCTGCACCGCGACGCACCGCAGTGACTTCTGCGACTGGGATCAGAAAAAAATACGCCAGCGCGAAAAGGACCACGACCCCCACTCCGCCGATCCACAAAACGGTTTTTGATTGCGGCAATTTCAATTTTCGAAAACTAGTCTGGTGTTCATCACTCTTCTTTGCAATCACCTCGTGACCAGCGGTCGCCGTTGTCGTTCCCGCTTGTTCGTAGATCTTGGAGAGCATTATTGCCAAGACACCGCGGCGTAGATTTCCGTTCGACGTTTAAGAACTTCGTATGGGAATCCAGCCGTTAAGCGCTGACGCGGAACCAAGGTAACGGTTTACCGCTTCGACGAATCAGTTGCCCTGGGCCGGGAGCCCGTGGGCTCGTCCGAAAATTGAAAATAACGGCCCGCGACGCGGTCCCATTCTGCTAGGGCCACATTGTGCTGATAAATAGCATCCAGCAGTCCGCTCTTCGTCTTCAAAAAACCGGTTTGAGTCACGCGGTACTCAAGCGGCGAGGCCAGACCGGTGGCGACATTCTCCCCAACAGTTCGGGCGCTCTCTTCCGCAGCGGCGGTGGCGGACGCGAGTGATCCTTCACGAGCAGCGATTGCCTGAATGTCATTAGCAATACGCGGAAGCTCGCGGCTCACATTCGCTTCTAATTTCCGGCACGTCAGTTCGTTTTCCTCTCGTGCTGCACGCGCCTTCAACACTGCGCCGCCGACCTTGCCGTTATCAATGACGCGCCAGGTGTACGCCGCCTTTTCACGAAGTTCTGAACCAATGAAATCCTGTGTCTTGCTTGTCGATCCCTGCCGATGAATTCCTGTGATCGGGACCCATTCCCCGTGCATGCTTCCCGCGATAGCAGGATAATAGTCGGCTGCAATAATACGTTGATCTTCATTTGCAGCGCGCACAAACAAGCGCGCGAGGTTGAGGTCAGCTCTCCGCTGTAAGGCTGCGGCCGTTTCAACACCCACATCGACGTGCATGGGAACGAACTCCAGCTCGCCTTCAGGTTCGGGCAGGGATGCGTTTGCAAGGTCGATCCCCATCGCCTGCGCCAAATTCAATTGCGCTTCCCGATAAGCGCGCTGGGCTTTTTCAATTTGCGGAACCAGTTCGTCGGCTTGAACAGTTGCGCTCGTGAATGCGCTTCGATCGGCTAATCCGGCTTCGAACCGATTTTTCTGAGTAGCAACATTGTCTTCTAATTTTTGTAGTTGTTCGTCTCGAATCGACTCCAACGATCGGTTGTAAAGCGCCGCGTAAAACGCGAGCCGCGCTGCGTGCAACTGTTCCACCACGGCGACATTTAGTTGCTGTTGGGCGATTAGAACCTCAATGTCTCCACGCCGAAGCGAAGGCGGCACAGCCATATTGAACAACGTCTGTTCCAAAGCGCCGCGACCCACGGCAAATCCTTTTACTCCAGTCTCACCGGACCGGTGGCCATACTGAACACCTGCGGGGACGCCCACCTCGAAGTCGGGCCAGACGATTGAGCGAAAAACCAGGCGCTGCCCAGCAGCTCGCTCCAGACCGGCTTTGGCCTCAAGGATGGCGGGATTTTTGTCGAGCGTGGTGCGGAGGACCTCTTGCAGAGTGACCGCGCTGGTCGGGTGCGCGAAGGACGCGATCAGAATCAGAACCAAAATGTGAACACTCTCCGCTGACTGTAGCCGCTTCCCTATGGGAAGCGCAGAGCCCATCCCGCCAACACGCAATTTTACCAATGGTAGCTTCATCGCTGAGTCATTTTTTGCGGCGGCTTGGCTACATCAGCAGCGTGCGCAGCGTTGCGATTTTCGTTCTTCACGTCTTTAAAGTCGGATCCGAAATTGAGCGCTTCGGCTGAACTGGCGCAGGCGTGAGCAAGGCGTGCGAGAGCCACGTTGTGCAGATAGATCGCGCTCAATCGGGTCGTGCGCGTCCGGGTGACGTCGGCGGCTGCTTGCAGCACGTCAAGTTGTGTTCCCAATCCGGCGGCAAAATTCCCTCTGGCCATATCGAGCGCTTCATCCGCCGTTTGCAGGTTTTTTGTTTCACTCTCGAGTACGCGATTGGCTTGTTGAAGATCGAAAAATGCGCTGCGCACTTCCGAGGCAACGCTGCGCCGCGCTGCTGCCAAGGCCTGCACCGCCGCCTCACGTCGGGCGCGCGTCGCCTGCATGCGCCCTTTGGTCGCGTGCCCATCGAAGATGTTCCATGTGGCATTTATGCCGACCACGCCGCCGTAGTTAAATTCAGGACCGACGTCCGGGTCCCGCTCGCTGTAAATTTCATACCCCGAGAAGGCGCGCACTTGTGGACGCGTAGCGCTCCGATCCAAGACGTACTGGTGATCTTCGATCTCGATGTCTTTCTCCCGGGCTTTGATGATCCCACGGTTTGCATCAGCCCGCGCCAGGCAGTCGTTAAGGTCCGCATGATTGGGCCGATACTCCAATTGGCCCGAAATTTCGAACGGAGGCTCCTGTGCGCCGGGGGCGAGATCGGTCCCGAAAAGTTCCGCCAAGCGCAAATACGAGTTTTTCACGTCAGTCTGCGCGTTAAATAATTCCGGTCGCTCGTTGGCGAGTGCCACCTCGGCTCGCTGCACATTTAATTTGCCAACAATCCCGGCGTTGAAATTCTCCTGCTCGCTTTTGAATTCCTGTTCGAACACCCGCACGGAATCTTCGTGCACGCGGACTTTCGCCCGGTTCAGCAGCAGTTCGTTGAATGCGATTCGCACATCCATCGTGACGCGGGTGATCGTCTCCTGAAGATCGTAATTTGCCTTGGCGATGTTCAACTGCGCGATTGCCACCTGACTGCTGACCGCTCCGCCGGTATAAATGTTCTGTTCGAGCTTTACTATCGCGTTGTAATCTTCCTGTCGAAGGTTTGTCTCGCTCTGTGTCTGTCGTTTATCGTACAGCCCGCTGGAGCTCAGCCACGGGAGATATCCCGAGCGGGCTTCAATGAAACCACCACGCGCCGCCATCACTTTCTTGTGCGCGATGAGGATCTCGGGGTTGCGTTCCTGGGCCAGGGCAACTGCTTGTTCGATGCCATAAACCGGCATCGCCTTCAGCGAGCTTGAGGACACAGCCAAAGCGGCAGCGATCATCACACTGATGGCCGCGGATTTCGAACACATGTGTTTTATCTCCTCGCAGAGGCGCTCCCTGGCTTAGGAACGCATCTGACTCTTGCCCTTATATCAGGCCTTGCAAGCCAGTGCGACTTCAGACAGATTCAGGCTTCGCGGCCCGGTTTCTGGGGGCCTAACTAGGCGGGACGCGGCATCGGGCCAGCCTAATTTATCGCTTGCTTCGAATTATTTAGTTCAGGTAGGTTTCAGTTTTTACAAATGAGAAAAATCAGAATCGCAATCGTGGGCGTCGGAAACTGCGCCAGCTCTCTTGTCCAGGGAATCAATTTTTATGATGGCTCCTCCGCCAACGGCTCCAGCATCGGCTTGATGCACCGGCACATGGGCGGGTACCGCCCGAGCGACATCGAGATCGTGGCCGCGTTTGACATCGATCGGCGCAAGGTCGGTCTGGACGTGAGCAGGGCTATTTTTTCGCCGCCCAATTGCACCAAGGTTTTCTGTGAAAAGATCAAGCTCACCGGCGCGATTGTAAAAATGGGCTGCGTTCTGGACGGCTACCCGCCACACATGCAGGATCAGGATCCGCTGCGCACGTTTCTTCCGCTCGAAAAGGAAACCACTCGCGAAGAAATCATCGCCGAGCTGAAAAATTCCTCTGCGGAACTGATGGTCAATTATCTTCCCGTCGGGTCTGAGCAGGCCACGCGATTTTATGCCGGTTGCGCGCTGGAAGCCGGACTCGGTTTTGTCAATAACATCCCAGTCTTTATCGCGAGCGATCCGAGTTGGGCAAAACGATTCGCCGATAAAAATCTGCCGCTCATTGGCGACGATATTAAGGCGCAGGTGGGCGCCACCATCGTGCATCGGGCATTGGTCGATCTCTTTCGCAAGCGCGGCGTGAAAGTTGTGCGCACTTATCAGTTAAACACGGGCGGCAACACCGATTTCCTGAATATGCTGAATCGCACCAGGCTGGTCTCGAAGAAAACTTCGAAGACGGAAGCAGTGCAATCCGTGATGGGCGATCGCCTGGCGGACGAAAACATTCACATCGGCCCTAGCGATTATGTGCCATGGCAACTCGACAACAAGATTGCGTTCATTCGCGTGGAAGGCCGCCTCTTTGGCGATGTGCCGATGGAAATTGACTTGAAACTATCAGTCGAAGATTCGCCTAACTCAGCCGGCGTAGCGATCGACGCGATCCGCTGCTGCAAACTTGCGCTCGACCGCGGGATCGGCGGCGTCTTGCATTCCCCTTCCGCCTATTTTTCCAAGCATCCGCCGGTGCAAATGACCGACGACGAAGCGTATCGTTGCGTCGAACAATTTATCCGCGGCGACCGCGAAAGCTGATTTGGCGACGAACGGCGCGGCATTCTCAACCCGTGGCAGCGCCCTTGCTGCCCCAGTAACGTAATCTTCTTTTTGAGCATAGTACCGCCCGCTTTCGCGTGATCTGAGCAGCAGCGTGGATTTCTCAAGAGAAAATTTGTGATCGCGTTTCGGGCGTAGGTCTAAAGTCTAATACGCAATCCGACACGTTTCCGAGCAAAGCTATGATGTTTGAAAAAGCAGTGACCGTGAATTTACTTTGCCCTTCCGTCTCTCGACAAAACGAATTGGGCAATCTATACACCGGGGAAAAGACAATGAAACGTGACACACAAAACATAGCTATCCAATGTTGCGCAACCTTGCGGCGTCCGCACCGCGGGCGTTTAGTTCCGTTGATCGCGTTTGCTTTGATGGCGTTGCCAAGTCGCGCGCACGCCTCGTTTCTCCACGGTGAGACGCTCGATGCAGTGGCAGGCGCCATTGCGTGGTTCGCGTTCATCATCGTCCCTCCCGTGTTAATCGTGGCTTTCCTGGCGGTCCATATTCTTCCCGAAAAGGTTGCCGAAAAGCGGCACCATCCGCAGCTCGGGGGTATCAAGTGCCTCTGTTTTCTTTCTCTTGTCTTCGGTGGGCTGCTCTGGCCGATTGCATGGCTCTGGGCCTACTCGAAGCCAGTTTTCCACAAGATGGCCTACGGCACTGATGTCGATCACTCGCACGATCAGACGGTTGGGGAAAAATCCGCCGCCAGTGAACTCGAACAACTCCGCGCCCGCGTCGCGGAGCTCGAAGCGGAAATCAAAAGAGGGAAGGCGTAATGGAAATCATCCTGCTTGGCATCTACAGCTTCTTCGTCTGGCTCATCTTCTTTAAATTCAAGTGGCTGCCCTGGAATTTTACCACCCAGTTCATCACCATCACGCTGCCTATCGTGGGAATGATGGTTCTTTTCCTGCTTCTGAACATTGCCGCGCCCGCAACTGACGACGTGCGGGCGCAAAATTATGTAATTCCGATAGTGCCGCGCGTAACCGGTCAGGTAACCGAGGTGCCGATTCAACCAAATCGGCCCATCAAAAAAGGGGACGTGCTTTTCAAGATCGACCCGGTGCCCTTCCAGGCGGCGGTAAAAGCAGCCGAGGCCACGCTGCAGGGAGCGAAGGATCAAGCCAACAATGCAGCGAACAAAAAAGAGGCGCTAACCCCGCGGATCGAGCTGGCGAAAAAACGCGTCGAACAATTTACAGCCCTGGCCACGGCTGGTGCCGGGAAACGCGCTGATCTCGAGCAAGCGCAAAGCGATCTCGGCAATCTTCAGAGTGAGTTCCTTGCGGCCGATGCGACGGAATCACAGGCCAGAGCGCAGATTGCCAAGTCCGAGGCCGACCTCATCGATAGGAAATTTGATCTTGATGGTACGACGTACCTCGCTCCGGCCAACGGTCGCGTTGCCAATCTGGCACTGCAGCCCGGTGTCCGCGCGACCCAGTTCGCGACAATGCCTGTGATGAGCTTCATCCAGGAGGACGATCCGTGGCTACTAGCATTCTACCGGCAAAACGAACTCCGCTACGTCGAACCCGGGGATGAAGCGGAAGTCTTTATGAAGGTGTATCCGGGCCGCATCATCAAGTGCAAGGTCGATTCCATCCTTTGGGCCACGGCTCAAGGCCAGATGCCGATCAGCGGAAATCTGGGTGCGTTCGGAAACCAGCCGGCTCTGGCGGTCGCGCCCGAAAACCGCATCGCAGTGCGACTCGTCACAGATGGGAAGGATAAAGGCGTCTTCCTCGCTGCTGGCGCCCGCGGTGGGGGAGCGATCTACACGAACAATATTGAGGCTATCCAGATCCTTCGCCGCATTATCGTCCGCATCGCGGCGAAGTTCGACTGGTTCGTGATCAAACATCTGTCCGCTCTCTTTGGCGCACACTAGGGATGAGACGATGAGGGCTCGGCGCTGCACGCTG
>DATFXC010000087.1:0-28713 GCA_035258625.1 Candidatus Udaeobacter sp.
GGCTGCGGAATTTTGAAAATTCGTTCGTAAATCTGTTTGCCTCCCGCGACGGGTTCATTTCGCCAGTCGGACGAATCCGCCCCGTGGCGGACTTGACAGGAATTTGCGAACGTGATTCGCAGCGTCAGTTGTTTCGCGACGAGATAAATTGCTGCCAAACGCACGGCAAGCTGTTCCAAAAACCGACGGAGCATGAAAAGCAACGGTTCGGCGGTTTCGATTTCGCGCTCAAACTCGAAACTCTCGTCGAATGATTCCGGCGGCTGAATCAGTTTGAGCACTCGACTCGATCGTCCGTTGGCGCGTTCCCACATGCGGATCGCTTCAGGCCCAAGTCGTGCCCCAAGCTGTTCCTTATCCAGCGCCGCCAGTTGACCAACGGTATGGATGCCCCACTTGTGCAGAATCGCGAAGATTTCCTGCACTTCCATGCAGGGAACCTACAGCACAGGCTAGTATATGTTCAAGTGAACATTTCTCCGTTTGTCATGTAGACCTTCCGAACACCGGGAATTCAGAGAATCTCGACCGGGCATTTCGGCAGCGCTTGCATGAACGCGCGGCCGTAGGGTTTGGTCACGATGCGGTTGTCGAGGATGACGATGATACCGCGGTCGGTTTTGGTCCGGATCAAACGGCCCACTCCCTGTCGCAATTTCAGGATCGCTTCCGGCAACGAATATTCAGTAAACGGATCGCCGCCGCGCTCCTCGATCAATTCCAGTTTCGCTTCTATGAGCGGATGGTCCGGCACAGAAAAGGGCAATCGCGTGATGATCACGTTTGAAAGCGCTTCCCCTGGAACATCGACCCCGCCCCAAAAACTGTCGGTGCCAAAGAGCACACTGCGCGGCGTTGATCTGAATTGCTCCAGCAGTTTGCTACGCGGCGTTCCCCCACCCTGGACCAGAAGGTTCATATCCTCCGCCGCAAAAAATTTTTCCATCGCACCTGAGACCTGCTGCATGTCGCGATAGCTGGTGAAAAGGACAAACGCGCGGCCTTCGGTTTTCTCGACGAAATGCGCGATCCAATGTTCAAGGGCTTTATGATAACCGCCGTCGCGCGGGTCCGGCATTTTTTGAACGACGAACATTTTCATTTGCTTCTGAAAATTGAAGGGGCTGCCAAGCTGCAACGGCTCAGCTTCTGTTGCTCCGATGCGCGTGCGAAAATATGCGAGGTCCGGGCGGCCTACGGCCAAAGTCGCGCTCGTCATCACGCAACAGCAGTTGTCGCGAAAGAGCATCCGTCGCAGCTCCGGCGCAAGATCGATGGGGGCGGCGTGTAACGCCAAAAAACGTTCGGTTTTGCCTGTCCTCTCAACCCAGTAGACGTGCTCCGGTTTGCTTTGCTCTAAAAAAATCGAGATGCCCTTTCGCGCATCGCGAATGCGCCGGCCAAACTCTTGCAGTTCCGATTTCAATATTTCGTCGTCGGCGCGTTTAACAACGTCGGCTACGCGCGCCTGAAGGGCGGTCAACCGGGAGGTAATCGTGTCGGGAACAAGTTCGACATCGCGCACTCGAAATTCGCGGCCTTTGCGAAAATTCGATTTCGATTCAACTGCAGCAAAGAACTTGTCTACGTCGTCAACCAATTCCGCCGCGAGTCGTACGCCGACTGCATCGCGCATCACGGTGAAAAGACCTTTGCGTGTCCGCGCGTTGTAAAGCCGCTGGATTGTCGATCGCAGTCCGTATTGCGAGATGCCAATACCAATTTGCTTCGACGCGACCTGCTCGACGGTGTGTGCTTCGTCGAAAATGATGAAATCATTCGGGAACAGAAAGCCGCTCTCGCGTTCTTCCTGCAGATCGGGCGACCCAAGCAGAATGAACAGCATTGTGTGATTGAGCACGATGATGTCCGCCGCCAGCAGCCGTTTACGCGCCTGCTGATAGAAACATCGCGGATCCTGTCCGCAGGTCTTTTGAGTACAGATATGCGCTTCGCTGCAAACCTGGGTCCAAACTTTTGGATCAGGTTCGACCGAAAGATCGCTGAGCGATCCATCCCGCGTAGTGAGCGCCCATTCGGCCAACCGTTGCAATTCGCTCCGCTCCGGGCCGGTGAAGAGTTCCTGCTCGCTTTGCGATGCTCGCTCGAGCCGGCGCGGGCAAAGATAATTTTGCCGGCCTTTCATTAACGCTGCTTCGAACTCGACGGGCAGCACTTTTTTCAAGATCGGAATGTCCTTGTACAGCAGTTGTTCCTGCAGGTTGATTGTGTGCGTGGAAACGATCGCTTTTTTGTGCCGCTCGAGCGCGAACAGGACCGATGGCACCAGGTAAGCCAGCGATTTGCCCACGCCGGTGCCGGCCTCAACTACCAGATGCTGTTCTTCCTCCAGCGCTTGCGCGACGCGCGCTGCCATTTCCTGCTGTTGCGGACGGAACTCGAAATTTCTCGCTTTCGAGAGCGGCCCGTTCTCGGAAAAGAATCTGCGAACCCGCTCGACGAAATCGCTGCCCAGATTGTCTTTCAGCGCAATCATCGCTAGCCAAAGCAAATGACGAAGGACGAATGACGAATGACGCAGGAAGAACAAAGCCCGAATGACGAAAAAATCACGTCACAGTGGTTTTTCACCTGATCATTCGTCATTCCTTCGAGCTTCCACATTCGGATTTCGGCATTCTTGCTGTTGCGATCTGGCGGAGGTCACCGACTTGAGTACGCTAATTACAACCGGATTATCTTGGACCGCAATGCGACTTCTCGATCGATACGTCATTCGAAACTTCGTGCAGGTTTATTTTTACTGCATCGCCGGATTCATTTCGATCTGGCTCATCTTCGACGTCAGCGACAATATTTCGAGTTTCATTGATAACCATATTGGATTGTCCCTGGTCGCGCGCTATTATGCCACGCAGATCCCGCAGGTTTTCATCATCCTGCTCCCGGTTTCGCTGCTACTCTCGCTCCTTTTTTCGCTCGGCCGAATGTCGCGTGCGAATGAAATTGTTTCCATGCTCACCGCAGGAGTAAGTCTTCCCCGTGTGTTGATGCCGTTGATCGGCATCGGTCTGCTCACTGTGGCGGCGAGCATGGCGCTGAACTATTCGCTGGCGCCGCATGCAGAACTGGCGCGCAAAGCGTTTCTTTCAGAAGCGCAGGCGCGTCCTGCGCGCATTATTCAGGGGCAAGTTTTTCGCAATCGAACCGACCTGCGCACCTGGTTTATCCAGAACTTTCGCCTTGGCGACAACACATTCAACAACGTGCAGGTGCTGCAACAAGACGCGAAGGATAACATCCTCATGAGTTACGCGGCGGCCCGCGCTTATTACCGGCCTGAGACAAAGACGTGGGAGCTGCAGAATGTGCGACTCGCTTACTATGACGCGGCTGGAAACATCACGAAGGAAGAATTTCGTCCTTCCCTAACGATCGACCATTGGAGCGAAACACCATTCCGGCTGGGCAGTGCGAATGTGCAGGCCGAATTTCTTAGCCTGCCGGAATTGCGCGAATATCTGCATTTCAACGCCGATTTTCCCGTGACATTGCTGGCGCCGTTTCGCACGCACCTGCACTACCGGATGGCTCTGCCCTGGACGTGCCTGGTCGTGGTATGTATCGCTGCACCGCTTGGAATCGGCTACTCGCGTCGCGGTGTATTGTCTAGTGTTGCCGCCGCAGTGATCCTCGTGTTCTCGATGAACTTCCTTGTTCACCTTTTTCTCGCGCTGGGCGAAGGCGATCGCGTGCCTGCATGGATCGCCGCCTGGACACCGAACGTCCTTTTCGCGGCAATCGGCCTCTATTTGTTCTATCTTCGCGCTTCCAATCGCGAAGCGCCCAGCTTTCATCTGTTCACCGCGCGGCGTATAGTTGCGCGATGAACCCACTCCAAAACGAATGGGCAATTAAACATCGCGCGAACTACTGCGCCGTGACCCAGCGGCCGTTTGTGTCTGGCGAATATTTTTACACCCTGCTCTTTCACGACGCCGAAGGCTACCGCCGCGAGGATTTAAGTGAACAGGCGTGGCAAAACCGCAATGAAAACATTCGGCCGTTCTCGTTTTGGAAATCGCGTTTCGAGCCGGTGCCGGCAAAGCCCGCCGAACCCGTGCCCAGGGAGAATGCGGAGCAGCTGTTTCGCCGGTTGATTGCGTCGGATTCCCCGCCGGCAAACGCCTGCTACGTTCTGGCCGCGATGCTCGAGCGAAAGCGCGTGTTAAAACAAGTGAAGACCGAATCCCGGGATGGCGGGAGGCGCGTTCTCATTTACGAGCAGGGCTCAACGGGCGATGTGTTCATCGTGCCCGATCCGCAATTACGCCTGGATGAATTGGAAAATGTGCAGAACCAGGTCGCCGAGTTGCTTCGCAGAGCCACCCAAAACGGATAATGTTTAACGACTGCTGATGACGACAGAAACACCGACGATCAACTATAAAATTGGCAATGAGCGCCTGATCGGCGTCACTGAAAAAGCGGCGCGCAAATTAGCCTCTCTGCTTGAAGAAAAAGGTAAGCCAGAGGGCGCGCTGCGCCTCAAGGTCGTCGGCGGTGGCTGCTCCGGTCTGCAATACGTCATGGATTTGGTAGACGGGCCGCGGGAGCGCGATATCCTCGTTCCGACCCAAAGTGTGCGTCTCGTCGTCGATGCAAAGAGCGCGCTGTTCGTCAGCGGCTCCGTGCTTGATTACAGCGAAGACCTACAAAAAGGCGGCTTCAAAGTGACCAATCCCAACGCCGTCGCTCACTGCTCCTGCGGCGAAAGTTTCGCCGTTTAGACCCTCAAACGCGTCCTACCGAACTACACCTTCATGACCTCGGCGTCTTTGTGCTTAAGATGCTCATCGATGGATTTGACGAAGCGGTCGGTAAGTTTTTGCACTTCGCCTTCCACGTCGTGCAACTGGTCCTCGGTCAAACCGCCGGAGGCCTTGAGTTTCTTGGCTTCGTGGATGGCAGTGTGCCGATTGGCACGGACACGCACCCGCGCTTCCTCGGCCATTTTCCCAAGCGCACGTACTAATTCCTTTCGACGTTCCTCTGAAAGCTCCGGAATCGGCAAGCGAATGATCTTACCATCAACGGCAGGCATGATCCCAATCTTCGATTCTTTGAGCGCTCTATCGATGTCCTGAACTGTGCCGGCATCGAACGGCTGCACGACGAGCAGACGCGGCTCGGGTGTCGTGATCAGCGCGAGCTGTTTCAGTTTCATGGTCGATCCGTAAGCGTGAACGTCGACGTTTTCCACCAAGCCAGGCGAGGCCTTGCCGGTGCGCACGGCGGCAAACTCGTGCACCATGTAATCGAGGCTTTTTTCCATCGACATCTCGGCCTCCAAAAGAATGTCGTCTCTATTCATGTAATCTGAATTTTTACGTCCGATACAGGTTCGTCGCAAACGAGGGTGCCGACATTGCGCCCGAGTACTGCATCTCGAATGCTACCGGGCTTGTACATGTCGAACACGACGATCGGGATCTTGTTGTCCATGCAAAGACTGAAGGCAGTGGAGTCCATGATTTGCAACCGTCTCGCCAATGCCTCGGAGAACGTGAGGCGGTCGAATCGTCGCGCGTCCGGATATTTGTTGGGATCGCGATCGTAAACCCCGTCAACCTTGGTTGCTTTGAGGATTACATCGGCGCGAATTTCGCTTGCTCGCAGAGCCGCCGTGGTGTCGGTAGAAAAGTATGGATTTCCAGTCCCGGCTGCGAAGATGACGATGCGACCCAGCTCGAGATGGCGAATGGCGCGCCCGAGGATGAACGGCTCGGCCACATTCCTCATGTCGATCGCAGTCTGCACACGCGTTTCGACCCCCATGTGATCGAGTGTGCTGCGCAGCGCAAGCGCGTTGATTACTGTGGCCAGCATTCCCATGTAATCGGCGGTCGTACGGTCCATTCCCCGGTGCGAGGCAGAAACACCGCGCCAGATGTTACCACCGCCGATCACAATCGCCACCTGCACATCGAGGTCGCGCACCTCTTTTATGCGCTCGGCGATGTCACGCACGACAGTGAGCGAAATGTTATCCCGGGCGCCGCGCTCCTGCATTGCTTCGCCGCTCAGCTTCAGCACCACGCGCTCATAAACTGGCGTTTCTGTTTCCATGGCCGCAAACAAATATCCAAACAGAAGATAGCCATGTTTGGAAAGCAAAATGCTAAGCAGCGCGGGCATCTTGCCCGCACTGTCAAGCCGCGCACAACCGGGACGCTTGGTGAGTCCCATCTGCACGCGTGGCCCACTGAGACCGCCGGCAAAATGCCGGCGGGGACGGGCAGAATGCCCGCGCTCCCCCCAATCAATCTGCGGCGCCTAGGAGCGCAGCGTGTCCGCGCAAGAATTCCGCCGCGCTCATGCGTCTTTTCCCTTCCAACTGCACTTCGTCGAGAGAAAGTGCATTCTTGCCGCCAGCAATGACCAGTCCTTTCTCGCTGCGCAGAATTTCTCCGGGTTTACCATTGAGGGCGACAACAGAGGCGGAAAAGATTTTGAGATTTTGACCACCGATTTTCATGAACGCACAGGGCCACGGATCGAACGCGCGAATTTTTCTCTCGATCGCTTCGGCTGATTCCGACCAATCGATTTGGCCGTGTTCACGTTTGAGCTTTGGCGCGTAAGTCGCGCGCGCATTGTCCTGCGGGCTGCGCGGCGCGTTCCCAGCCGCAAGCAGTTCCAACGATTCAAGCAACGGCTGTGGCGCCATCTGCGCCAGGCGATCATGCAGTGATCCGCCCGTGTCGTTCGGTAGAATGTCAATTGTGCGTTGCAATAAAATGTCGCCGGTGTCGAGCCCTTCGTCCATGTACATCACCGTGATGCCCGTTTCACTATCGCCCGCCGCGATTGCGGCCTGAATCGGCGCGGCGCCGCGCCAGCGCGGCAGAAGCGATGCGTGCAAATTTAAGCTGGCCATACGCGGAATGTGCAGCACATCACGTGGCAGGATTTGACCGTAGGCCATTACGACAATCACATCCGGCCTGAGGCCGCGGATTTTTTCAATCGCCTCTTGATCCTTAATTCGCGCGGGTTGGACGACAAACGGTAGGACGCTGGCGCCGACCCCGGCGCTCATCAGCGCTCTCTTGATCGGCGGCGGCTCGATTGCCTGATCACGCCCGACCGGTTTGTCGGGCTGGGTGACAACAGCAACGACTTGGTCGTCGGACTTCAGCAGCGCTCGTAGCGTCGGCAGGCCGATTTCGCCCGTGCCGATGAAAATGATCCGCATCGTCGAATTGCGGCGTCAGTGCAGCACGACAGAGCGACGGGTACGCCGCGCGCCCATCGCTTGCGCGAGCATCTTCTCGCCAGCCGTGACTTCACGGCGGCCTACTGACGAACCGCACCCCGTGCAGAGATAATCGAAGATTTCGCGGTCAGGCAGGACTAACAGAAGCCGCTCGCGTACCGGCATAGCGGCTTTGCATTTGTCGCAATAAAGACTGGAGGCAGTGAAGTTTTCAAACTGCTGCTGGTTCATAGACGCCGTCGTTCACGCTCTTTAAAATATCGAGCAGAACTTTCACGGGCGGCTGTGTGGCGTCAACCACGGCGACCAGCTCTTTCGGGTAGTACGAAAGCACCGGCCTGGATTCCTTCTCGTAAATATCAAGGCGTCGCTCAATGACCTCTTCGTTTGCATCGTCGAGGCGGTTCTCTTTGAGGGCGCGCTTCTTGAGCCGGTAAAACAGAGTCTCGCGATCGGGGCACGCCAGATGGAACACCTTCTTCACGTCGATCATGTCATCCATGATCCTGGCCTGGCCCAGGTTTCGGGGAATCCCGTCCAGCACGAGAGTATCGATGTCCGGCTTGAACTTGTGCCCTTCTACGGCCGCATCGATTGCCTCTCGCCAAAGCTCCACTGTGACGTCGTCCGGCACGAGCTGACCTCTGCTCGAGTATTCAAGAAACGCTTTGCCCACCTTCGTGCGCGTGTCGATGGAGCGAAACACGTCGCCACAAGCACAGTGATAGTAACGCGGGATGGTGCCGAGCGTTTTGCCCTGCGTGCCTTTGCCGCTGCCCGGCGCGCCGAAAAGGATAAAGGTGTTGTATCTCATCACGAAACCGCGTTATACCCGAAAGGCCGCCGGCTCGACAAGCACCGTCGTCGCGGCTAAGTCGAGGGACACCGTGGAACAACCTTGAGGTTTTGCGACGGGATCTTTCGACTTGGGTCGCCGCGGCGACCTCCGCTTTAAGATGACGATGCAATGACAGGATCAACATTCACCCGTCGACCGCCTCGATCGAAGCGCACGTTACCGTCGATCAGGGCGAAAATTGTGTAATCGCGGCCGAGTCCGACGTTTTTTCCGGGCAAATATTTCGTCCCGCGCTGGCGCACAATGATGTTGCCGGCGACGACCATTTCGCTGCCAAATCTTTTTACACCAAGTCGTTTACTGACGCTGTCGCGGCCGTTTTTAACGCTGCCTTGTCCTTTTTTATGAGCCATTGGAGAAAGTAAGTAGTTGATCCGCCTCGCCAAGGCTACGGCGGACATGGAGTTAATGGTTATTAGACTGTCACGGCCTTATTCCCTTGGCGCACTCTTCTTTCCTCCCACACTGATGTTCTTGATTTTGACGCGCGTCAATTTGCGGCGATGGCCAACTGTGCGGTGATAACCTTTGCGCCGTTTGTATTTGAACGCGACGACCTTCTTGTCCTTGCGTTGTTCGAGAACTTCAGCAGTCACCTTTGCTCCGGAGATCAGCGGGTTGCCGTAGGTCACGTTCTTTCCGTCCACAAACATCAGCACGTCACTGAACGTGGCAGTTTTGCCGGGTTCGACATCGACAAGATCGACGTCGAGGGTGCCGCCTTCCGTAACGCGAAATTGCCTGCCACCAGTTTTGATGATTGCGTAAGTCATAGTTTCTCTGGGGAGAAAAAGCCGCGCACAATTCCACATCTGGGCTGGTTTGGCAAACGGAAAGCACCGTCGCGGAAATCTTTCTGTAGTGTGCGCTGTCCTCAGCGCATTGCCAACGTCGCGGCAATATTTCAACGGATGTTCCGCTGAGGACAGCGGGCGCTACAGTCGCTTAGCCAAGAAACGAAAAGATCCGCTACGCTGCGACCTGGCTCGTGTCGCCCGCGAGTTCTCGATACAAGGCTTCATAACGCTGCGCCGACGCGTCCCAGGAGAAATTGCGCGCCATTGCGCGTTTCATCAGCTTGGTCCAGAGGCGCTGGTCGCGAAAGATTTGACGCGCCCGTTTCACTGCGTCCCAAAAAGCTTCACTGGAATAGTCGTAACAAGGAAAACCATAGCCGCTGTCCGTTGTCGGATCGTAATCCTGGATGATCTCCTGGATTCCACCGGTGACGCGCGCCACCGGCAGGGCGCCGTACTTCAGGTTGTACATCGCGGTTAGACCCGCCGGCTCAAAACGTGATGGAATCAGGCTGATGTCCATCCCTCCTTCGATCAAGTGCGCCAGCCTCTCGTCATAATCTTTTTGGTACGCGAATCGCGTTGGAAATTTCCTCGCTGCTACGGCAAGCGCAGTTTCATACGCGGGATCGCCTTCGCCGAGAATCATCAAACGGACATCGTCCCAAAGTAAGCGATCAAGAAGCGGCACGAGGATTTCGAAGCCCTTTTCGTCAACGACACGAGTGATCATTCCAAACACTGGGCCTCGCGGCGCTGGAGCGAGGTTCATCTGCTTGAGAAGCGCCTCACGACAGACTTGTTTGCCTCGAAGCCCTCTCGCGTCGTACCGCGCGGGTAGCAAACGATCCGACGCCGGATTCCAACGTGTATAATCTGCCCCATCCAAAATCACGCTGAGCCGATGCGCATTTTCGCGCAACACTGCATCCAGACCACACCCGCCTGTTGGCGTCAGGATTTCGCGCCTATAGTGCTCGCTGACCGTGGTGATTCGGTCTGCGTAGAGAATGCCGCCTTTGAGAAAATTCAGTCGTCCAAAAAACTCGACGCCGTGAAGCGTAAAGTATCGCTGTGGCAAATTGGTAAGCTGAAAATCGAGTCCCCAAAAACTGCCCTGGTCAGCCACGTGATGAATGGTCAATACCGTGTTGAACGGTAATCTCTGCGCATGCACGAAAACCGGCACCAACGCCGCGGCCCAATCGTGCACGTGCAGAATTTGCAATTGCGGCGCCAATCGCCGCGCCAACTCCAGCGCCGCTTTACAGAAAAAAATAAATCGCGCCGCATTATCTTGATACGGCTTGCCACGCTCACCGTAAATTCCAGGACGATCAAAAAACTCGTCACAGCTGATGAGGAACAACTGCACGCCGCTTGCGCTGCGGCCCTCAAGGTATCGGGCAACGTAAGTGGCGTCGCCAACCTGCACATCAACAGTTATGCCACTGTCTTTTTCGTTAAACGCGCGATTCTCTCTGATTTCGCGATAGAACGGCAAGACTACGCTTACTTCGTGTCCACGCGCACGCAACGCGCTCGGCAATGCGTCCATGACATCCACCAGCGCACCCGAACGCTGCAACGGCGGTCCCTCCGCGCTGATCATTAAAATTCTCATTCGACGTTTGATGTTACGCGTTCGGCGTTTTCGTGATCGGTTTGCCTGTCAAATATTCGCGCTTCACCCACTCGAGGGCTTCCTCACGCGTGTGCAGCTGGCCCTCCAGTTGTCGCGTTTCGACCGCTTCGAGGATTTCGCCGAACTTCGGTCCAGGCTTCAAACCGAGCGCGATCAAATCATCGCCGCGCACCAGCGGCGGCGGAATGATAGGTTCGTTTGCGAATTCTTCGCGTTTGCGCAGCAGAAATTCGTAGTTGTCGAGCACCCGATGACTGCTTTCGCAATCGACCCGGTGAAGTTCCAGCTCCTCATCAAAGGTTGGTCGCGCCATGAACCGTTTCAATTTCGCGATTCGCATCTTCGGCGCATCCTTGAAAACCATGTGTTGCCTGACCATTTCAACCGCCGCCTCAATCTCGTCGCCTGAGAATCGCAACCGTCGCATGATGGCTTCCGTCATTTGCGCGCCGATCCGATCGTGTTCATTAAAACGGATGCGACCGGTGTTATCGACCGTCGCCGTTACTGGTTTCGCGACGTCGTGAAACAACACGGCGAAAACCAGCGGAACGGAAACCTCCTCCGGAAGCAGCTGCAACATCAGCCGCGTGTGCACGAACACGTCGCCCTCGGGATGAAACTTTTCCGGCTGCAACACGCCTTTCATCGCTTCCAGCTCGGGCAGGATCGCGGGCATCAATCCACTGGCATCGAGCAGGTCCCACCCGCGCACGCGATTCGGCGACAGAAAAGTCCGCACTAACTCCTCGCGGATTCGTTCCGCGCTGATCTGATTGATTGAATCCGCGTTGGCCAGAAGCGCCTCCCAGGTTGCTTTATCTATTTCGTAATCGAGCACTGTTGCGAAGCGCACCGCCCGGAGCATGCGCAACCGATCTTCAGCAAATCTTTTCGCCGGATCGCCAATGGCGCGCACAAACTTTGCGGCGATGTCGGCCTTGCCACCGACAAGATCAATGACGTCCTCCGCGACCGGATCGTAAAACATTCCGTTTATGGTGAAGTCGCGCCGCTTTGCGTCTTCTTCCGGCGAAGAAAAATGCACCGCGCTTGGGTGCCTACCGTCGATGTAAGCATCATCAGAACGAAATGTGGCTACCTCAAATTGAAAGCCGTTCTCGAGCACGATGATCACGCCGAAATGCGCGCCGACAGCGTACGTGCGCGGAAAAAGTTTCTGGACGTCTTCGGGCCGCGCGTCGGTAACAATGTCATAATCCTTCGGGACCAAACCGCGCACCATGTCGCGCACGCAACCCCCCGCGAAGTACGCGACATGACCGCTCTCGCGCAAACGCGCGGCAACCTGGCGCGCGACTTTTTCCATCGGAGACGATTTCACGTGATCACTGTAGCCGCTTCGCTGCGCGAAGCGCAATGAAAGGTAGGGACATCGCGCTGCGATGTGCCCCGAAAGCTTTCGGGGCAGCGCGGCGTCCCTACCCGGTGCCCTTCTGCTTCCGAAACGAGTGAATGATAAAGAGCACTACTGCAATTGAGATACACGAGTCGGCCACGTTAAACGCAGGCCACGGATCGGCGTAGCGGATGTGCAGATTGAAAAGGAGAAAGTCGATCACGTGCCTGTAAAGAAAGCGATCGGTCAAATTACCCAGAATGCCGGCGAGAAGAAGCGCCAGTGACACGTCACGCCACAGGTCAGTTGGCCGGCGTCTCACGAGCAGAACCGTCACAACCACCAGTGCAACGATGGAAATTGCGATAAAGAAAGTGTTGTTGCCTCTGAAAGTTCCAAACGCTGCGCCGGTATTGGTAACGTTAACCAGATTAAAGAAGTCAGGCACTACAATGCGAGCATCGTAAGGGCTAATGGATCGCAGTACCCACTGCTTTGTCAGCTGGTCCAAAGCATAGAGCGGAAGCGAGAGGAAGAGGATGAACTTCATTATCACTAGTGCGAGGCAGGTGAATGACGAAATCCGAATGCCGAATGACGAATTAATGACCAAGCACGAATGACGAAGGTACGCTCTGCCGCGACTTCATCATCCGTCATTTGAATATTCCTTCGTTATTCGTCATTTGGACTTCGTCATTCCGTTCACCACGCTCTCGCACCGGTCGCACAAATCCGGGTGCGCTTTACTCGTGCCGACAGTTGGTCGATGACGCCAGCAGCGAGCACATTTTTTGTATGGCGTTTTCGTCACCGACGCGCTCGGTTGGTTGGCGCGGTGAATCGTCAAATCACTCAAAATAAAAAATTCCTCCAGTTCTTCCTTTGGGATTCCGTCTGTGACATCGGAATCCGAATTCAAAACCACGCGGGCTTCCAACGTGTTGCCGATGAGTTTCTCCTGGCGCGCCTGCTCGATGGCTTGTCCAATGACGCCACGCAATCTTAAGAGCTCCTCAACCTGATCGATTGACTTGCGACCACGGTCCTGCACCTCAGGAAAGTCCTGCAGATGGATCGAACCGCCACTCTTCGCCATTGAATGGCGCCATGCTTCCTCAGCAGTGAAAACAAGAACCGGCGCGAGCAACCTGCAGAGCGCGTCGAAAACTTCGCGCATCGCCGCTTGTGTCGCGCGGCGACGTGGCGAATCCGGCGCGTCGCAATACATCCGATCCTTGGTGATGTCGACGTAGAGGCTGCTTAAATCCACGGCGCAAAACTGGTTGAGCGCGTGGTAGACCTTGTGGAATTCGAATTTCTCGTACGCTGATCGACAAACGGCGATCACTTCCTCCAGTCGCTCGAGAATCCAGCGATCGATTAAGGTGAACGCTAATAACCCCTCACCTTCATCCTCTCCCCTGCCAGGGGAGAGGATACTGGTTTCAGACGCACTGTCGTTTTCCGACTCTCCCCTCGATGGGGAGCGGGTAGGGTGAGGGGTTAAATCGTAAAGATTGCCGAGCAATATCCGGAGCGTGTTGCGGATGCGGCGATAGGTATCGCCGAGACGGGTAAAGATTTCTTCCGAGAACGGCACGTCGGTCGTGTAGTCGATGCTGCTGGCCCAAAGTCGCAGCAGATCAGCGCCGTACCGTCCGACGAAATGATCGGCAGCCGTTGGTTTTTCATACGTGCCCGATTTTGAAATTTTCTTCCCATCCAGATCGACTACGAAACCATGGGTCACGCAGATTTTGTATGGTGCACGGTTATTCAGCGCGATGCTCGTCATCAGCGATGATTGAAACCAGCCTCGATGTTGGTCAGTCGCCTCGAGATACATGTCGGCGGGATCGCGCAACTCGGGATGCAACGCACAAACCGCCTTATGCGAGACGCCGCTGTCGATCCAGACGTCGATCGTATCGGTACCTTTGGTGGTATCCGGCGGCAATCCGAGTTCTTTTGCCAGAGCGGCATCATCCAATTCGAACCAAATATTTGAGCCGCGCTGCGCGACAAGATCTGCCAGCTTGCGAATAATTTTCGGATCGAGAATGACTTTGCCATCCTTGCCATAGAAAACCGGCAACGGCACGCCCCAGCTGCGCTGCCGCGAGATCACCCAATCGGGGCGCGATTCCACGGTCCCCGCGATGCGGTTTTCACCCCATGCGGGAATCCATTTCACTTCATTGTGAATCGCTTCGAGCGCTCTGCGCCGCAGCGCATCAATGCGAATGAAAAATTGGTCGACGTTGCGAAAGATGATCGGTGTTTTCGACCGCCAGCAATATGGATATGAATGATGAAAGTTTTCTTCGCCCAGAAGCATCCCGCGTTCGCGAAGCAATGCGACAATGTTCGGGTTCGCGTCGAACACGTATTTGCCGGTCAGGTTCGGCAGACCGGCTTCTTCCGTAAATCGGCCGTGATCATCAACCGGCGATAAGATCGGCAGACCGTGTTCCATTCCCAAAACGTAATCGTCCGCACCATGACCGGGCGCGATGTGTACCGCGCCAGTGCCGGAGTCCATCGTGACAAAACCGGCCGTGAACACTGGGACTTCGCGATCCAGAAATGGATGGCTCGTCTTGATTCCTTCAAGATTCGCTCCGGGGAATGAGGTGAGCGGTTTTCCGACTGGCTGCAATCCTGTGGCTGCAGAAAACCGCGGAAGAATTTTCTCAGCGAGGACTAATGTTTCATTAGTCCCGTTTCGTGAAAATTCCTGGACCACATAGTTCTCTTTTGCATCCACAGCGATGGCGAGATTGGCCGGCAAGGTCCAGGGAGTTGTCGTCCAGATGGCAATGCTTGCTTTGGCAAGTGCGTTCGAAGAACGCGCTCCACCCAAGACTGGAAACTTTACGTAAACGGCGGTGTCGTCGCGCTCTTGATATTCCACTTCGGCTTCGGCGAGGGCGGTCTGCGCGCCAGTGCTCCAGAAGACAGGCTTCTGCGCCTCATACACCAAGCCTTCCTCGACGAAAACAGCGAACGCGCGCAAGATTTCCGCTTCGTATTTGGGATCCATCGTCAGATACGGATGTTCCCAGTCGCCAAACACTCCCAGCCGCTTGAATTGCTTGCGCTGGATGTCGATGAATTTTCGCGCAAACGCTTCGCACTTCTTCCGGATCTCGAGCGGAGAAAGTGCGCGCGATTCTTTGACCACTTTGTATTCGATCGGTAACCCATGACAATCCCAGCCAGGGACGTACGGCGCGCGTTTGCCCAGCATTGTTTGTGATTTCACAACAAAATCCTTCAGGATTTTGTTGAGCGCCGTGCCCATATGGACATCGCCGTTCGCAAATGGCGGGCCATCATGCAAAACGAACAATTCTCGGCCCTCTCGCGATTTTTGAATTTCCTGGTAAAGCCGCGTCTCCTCCCAGATCCCGAGCATTTCCGGCTCGCGTGCAGCAAGATTCGCCTTCATCGGAAAATCCGTGCGCGGCAAATTCAACGTGTCTTTGTAATTCTGACTCATGGCGAGCGGGCGACGCTAACATCCGTCAACCGGCAAGGCAATGTAGCGGGCATGCCCTCAGATCGACAACAGACGCTGAATTTTGCGAGTGGTGTTGTCCCCGCGCGCTCGTTAGCCGAAAGTTGTCCGGTGCGCTGTTTACTGTTCGCCTGTTTCTGTCTTTCGCTTGGGCTGATTTCAAGCGGATGCACCAAACGGCAACATGCAGCGATCACGCGCGACGCCTGCAGCCTTGTCTCCAAGGAAGAAGTCGAATTGGTTCAGCAAGCATCAGTGAACGACGCGAAGAGCAGCGAACGTTCCGACGGAACATTCCGGATTTCGCAATGTTTGTATTCGGCGGCGGAGTTTAGCAAGTCAGTGAATCTTGCTCTCATCCAGGTCGATTGGAACCAACCGGGTAACCACAGTCCAAAAGATTTCTGGGAAGAAAAGTTTGGTGCTTACGAACGAAGCGAGACGGAGCGCGGGGACAAAGCGGAGACAAAAAACGAGGAAGAAGAAAAAGGACCGCCGCCCAGAAAGGTAACCGCCCTCGGAGACGAAGCCTTTTGGGTAAGCAATCGATTTGGCGGAATACTTTACATTTTGAAGGGAAACGCCTTCATCTCGATTGGCATCGGCGGAACGGATGACGAGGAAAAGAAACTCGAGAAATCAAAGGTCCTCGCGCAAAAAGCGCTTCAACGGTTGTAGCTGGTTCAGAAAAAATTTGCCCTAACGCTTGGAGCGATTAACGGAAGGACGTTTACTGGCGACACGCCGGAGACTCAAAACCTGGAGCGCTCAACTCTGCTGGTGGATCACACATTCGTGAAAGGCCAGCGCGATAATGGTCATCCGGCCGCCACTTACACTGTTGTCGGCAACGTAAGCTGCGGGCCGTAACCGCTGACGCAACGCCAGTTGCTGCACGCCTAAATCGAAAACGCGTCGGCGACCAATCGGGCTTGCTCGCGTTTGTGGCGGGCGAGAGAGCCGACCGCGGGACTGGCACTGGCTTCACGACCCGCGTAGGCAATTTCGGTGCAGAAAAGCGTTCGCAACCGCGGCTCGATGAAAGTCCAGGCACCCATGTTCTGCGGTTCTTCCTGGCACCAGACGAGCTTCGCGCCTTTTGGAAATGGCTTGAGCATCTCACGCAGCTTTTTTTCCGCCAGCGGATATAGCTGCTCGATGCGAATGAGCGCTGCCGGGTCAATTTTGCGCTCCGTTCGATACTTCTGAAGATCGTAATATATTTTGCCCGAGCAAAAGATGATCCGCTTTACTTTGTCGGCGGGACCAGCCTCGGGCGCGCTGAGAATTTCTTCGAACCGGCTATGGATAAATTCTTCCGTCGGCGACGACGCATACTTGGCGCGCAACAGACTCTTCGGCGTAGCGATAATGAGCGGCTTGATGAAATCGCGTTTCATCTGGCGGCGTAGCACATGAAAATACTGCGCGGCGGTGGTGAGATTGCAGACTTGGATGTTGTCCTCGGCACACTCTTGGAGGAAGCGCTCGATGCGAGCACTCGAATGTTCCGGCCCCTGGCCTTCGTAACCATGCGGGAGCAATAGCACAATCCCGCTGGGTTGTTGCCATTTCGATTCTGCTGAGACGATGAACTGATCAATGATTGTTTGCGCAGCATTAACGAAATCGCCGAATTGAGCCTCCCACAGGCAAAGCATTTTTGGATACTCAAGCGAGTAACCATAATCGAATCCCAGAACCGCAGCTTCGGACAGCGGGCTGTTGTAAATGCAGAAGCGCGCTTGTTTTTCGGCCAGGTGCATCAGCGGCACGTAGGGCTTGCCAGTCTTTGCGTCGTAAAGGACCGAATGCCGCGTACTGAACGTGCCGCGCGAACTGTCCTGACCCGATAACCGAACCGGAATTCCCTCAAGAAGGAGTGAACCAAATGCGAGAGCTTCAGCGTAATGCCATTCATACGGCCCGCCGTCCTCGAAGACTTTCCGCTGATGATCGATCACAATGCGTTTGATCTTCGGCTGGAGCTCGAAACCTTCGGGCACGCGCGTGAGACCATCGACAATGGTCTTCAACGTTTTCTCGCTGATTGCTGTTGGCTCGGATTCGGTCGTATATTCGGGCTGAAAAATCGCGGTTGATTCTTTGAACTTGGCTTTTTCGCTGGCTTTGCGTTTTTCGATCGCAGCGACTTCGTCGCGCGTCATTTCCAATCGCAGTGCGAACTCGGTTTCCAGCGAAGCGGCATCGTCTTCGCTCAGTGTTCCGGCCTCGAGCAGCTCGCGTTTGTAAAGCTGGGTGACCGATGGGCGCTTCTCGATCTTTGCGTACAGATCGGGCTGCGTGAAGGAGGGTTCGTCGCCTTCGTTGTGGCCGTAGCGGCGATAAGAGTACATGTCAATGACCACGTCGCGTCCGAATTGCTGCCGGAAATCGAACGCCAAATCGCTCACAAACTTAACGGCCAAAGGGTCGTCGCCGTTCACGTGGAAAATTGGCGCCTCGATCATCTTGGCGATGTCCGTGGCATAGCCCGATGATCGCGCATCTTTCGGGAGCGTAGTGAAGCCAATTTGATTGTTCACCACGACATGAATCGTGCCGCCGGTACTATAGCCAGGTAATTGCGATAAGTTGAGCGTCTCGGCCACGATCCCCTGTGCGATGAACGCCGCGTCGCCGTGCACCAGCAGGGGCAAAACTTTCTTGCGATGCTCAGTATCTCCGCGAATTCGTTGACGGGCGCGCGCTTTCCCCTCAACCACCGGATCGACAGCCTCAAGATGACTCGGGTTCGACGAGAGCCGGATCTCGACCTCTGCGCCTGAGGCGAGCCTCCGCACGGCGTGATAGCCGAGATGATATTTGACGTCGCCGTCGCCAGCTACCAAATCGGGAATGTAGTTCTCGGTAAACTCAGTGAATATAATCCTCAGCGATTTGCGCAGGAAATTCGCAAGCACATTAAGACGCCCCCGATGCGCCATGCCCATGCAAATTTCCTCCACGCCGAGCTCGGGGCATTTGTGCAGAATTGAGTCGAGAATCACCATCAGCGATTCCGAACCCTGAAGGGAAAATCGTTTTTGTCCCACATAGCGCGTATGCAGGAAGATCTCGAACGATTCGGCTTCTAGCAGCGCGCGCAACAGCGCAACCTGAACCGCGGGCGGCGTTGAATGCTTGTGCGGCCGCGTCTCCAGTCGCCGCCGGATCCACTCACGCACACGCGGGTCCTGGATATGCATGAACTCCGAGCCGATGGAATCGGCATAAATTCTCTCGAGACCGGCGACCATGTCGCGCAACGTCATCGGTCGATTGTTGAGGAAGAATTTTGATGAGACGCGAAGATCAAGGTCGGAGTCGGTGAACCTGAACTCGCTAAGATTTAGCAATGGATTTGTCGGCTGCGTCTCTGCCAACGGATCGACTCGCGCAATGGTATGCCCCAGCGAGCAATACGCGTAAACGAGACCATCCACGCGCGTTTGCAATGCTGCTTCGCGGACGTCGGCGGCGGCTCCGGCCGCACCGTCTTCTTGCGGCAGATTCCCCAGCTCGAATCCTTCAAAAAAGGCAGACCAGCCGGAATCGACGGAAGCAGGATTCTCCTGCCAACGGCGATAATTCTCCTCGATCAGGTTGAGATTTGCGCGAGCGTCAATTGATGGGCGCATAGCAAATTAATGTCCGACGATCGGGCCGTGCGGCAAGTTGACAGTCCGGAGGCCGCCTCGTTACTTGCTGCGCGTATGCATGATAAGAATCGTAGCCTTTGCGCGCTCGCAGCGTTCTTAATGATCGCGGCCTCAGTGCCATGCTTCGCACAAGCCGATCCCGCGTCGGAGCCTGCGGTCCTGGCTGTAGCCAAGGTTTTGCCTGCGGTGGTGAACATCAACACCGAGCGCGTTGTTCGACGCACCGTGCGCGATCCGTTCGACGATTTTTACGCGCAATTCTTCGGCTCCAATCGCTTTCGACCGCGCGAAGTCCGCCAGACGCTGCAAAGTCTCGGCTCCGGTTTCATCATCGATCCGGCCGGTTACATCGTAACGAACCAGCACGTGGTCGAGCGCGCCGCGGACTTGAAGATTCACGTAACCACTAACGACGGGAAAACCTACCGTGCTCATTACATCGCCGGTGATGACAAGACCGATCTGGCGTTTATCAAAATCGACGCGCAAAGCGATTTCCCTTTCATCAATCTCGACAATATTTCTCCGAACTTACTCGGTGAGACAGTGATAGTAGTGGGCAACGCCGTTGGCTACGGCAGCTCGATCAGCCGGGGCGTGCTGAGCGCAGCCAAACGCAACATCACCGTCGATGAGACCGAGTACAAAGATTTGGTGCAGACCGACGCGGCAATCAATCCGGGCAATAGCGGCGGACCAGTGATCGATCTCTCGGGGCGGCTGGTCGGCATCGCCTCGGCGAAGATGGCATTTACACCACAGGGCGTTCCCACACAGGGACTCGGTTTCGCCATTCCGGCCGATGTCGTGCGTGATAGTGTCAATCGCTTCAAGCAAGTGGCGATGAAGCAGGGCAAACTTAAAGGCTCCCCTGCGCCTGCCGAATCGAGTGGTGCCCGCATCGAAAAATTGTTTGGAATACAACTGCAAGATTTGAGTCAGGAACTGAGCGATGCGCTTGGTTATCTTCGAGGCCGTGGGGTTTTGATTACAGCGGTAGAACCGGGTAGCCCGGCAGATGATGCCGGGATCAAGCGCGGAATGGTTGTATATCGCGTAAACAAATCGACCGTCTCCGCCGCAAGACAGGTCGAGGAGCTCTTGCGAGCGGCTGAGAGCGGCGCAAACGTCGAATTTACGATCGGCATCATCCGCGCCCGTGGAGAGAATCATGAGCTCGCCACTCTGACTCTCGAAGCGCGATAAAAAAATTGGCAACGCAATCACGGTTCGGTTGTCTCATCGAAGTGTCGCAAAATGATCAAGGTTGAGAATCTGACGAAACGTTACGCTGGGCAGGCTGCCATTCAGGATTTGAATTTCGAGGTTGCCCGGGGCGAGATCATGGGATTTCTTGGGCCGAACGGCGCCGGCAAAACCACGACGATGCGCATCCTCGCTGGCTTTATGCCCCCGAGTTCTGGCCGCGCGAGCATTGCGGGATTCGACGTTTTCGAACAATCGCTTCAAGCGCGAGCGCACCTCGGCTACATGCCGGAAAACGTTCCCCTCTACAGCGACATGCGTGTGACAGAGTACCTGAACTATCGTGCGGCGCTTAAGGGCGTGCCGCACCGTCGGATTGCGGAGCGTGTCGGTGATGTGAAGGAACTGTGCGGTGTAAAGGATGTCGAACGAAAGCTCATCGGTACTTTATCCAAAGGCTATCGCCAACGCGTTGGCCTAGCGGACGCGCTGCTGGCGGAGCCTGACCTTCTCGTTCTCGACGAGCCGACAATCGGTCTCGATCCGAATCAAATCCGGCAGGTGCGCGAGCTAATCAAAAACCTGGGCAGGCAGCACACGATTTTGCTTTCGACCCACATTCTGCCCGAGGTGGAGATGACGTGCAGCCGGGTAATCATCATTCACAAGGGCCGAATTGAAGCGTGTGACACGCCGGAAAATTTGCTCGGGAAAATCAGACAAGCCGGCGGCGTAGAGCTTGAGGCAAAGGTCGGAAACGACAATGGGGCAGAAGAACTGAAGAAGATTTCGGGCGTTCGAGACGTCGTCGTCGACGGTGAAGACGATTGGACGAGATTCTCGCTACGGGTGGAATCGGGCGCCGATGTGCGCGAAGAGGTTTTCCGCTTAGCTGTTGAACGCCACTGGCTTGTGCGCGAACTCACCCAACGCCGCGGAACACTCGAAGACGTGTTCGTCGAGCTGACGCATCCGGATCAAGTCTGATGCAAGTACAGCGGAGGTTCGGGATGACCCATATTTTCCGGTTATGAGAAAGTTCTGGACCTTGCTCTCGCGCGAGGTGCGTAGCTACTTCTACTCCCCAATCGCCTACATCGTGATGATCTTTTTTCTGATCATCAGCGGGATCGACTTTTATTTTCAGATCTCGTTCATGAACCAGCGCCAAGTGCAATACACAATCCAAGAAGCGTTCTTCAATTCGGTTTTCTTTTGGTTCGCCTTCGTTTTGATTTTTCCGCTCATCACCATGCGGCTTTTTGCCGAAGAATTTAAGCTAGGCACGATCGAGCCGCTCACGACTGCGCCTGTGCGCGACTGGCAAGTGGTGCTCTCGAAATTTTTTGGTGCGCTTGTCTTTTACCTGATCCTGTGGATCCCGACGCTGCTATATTTTTGGATTTTCGCGAGGATAACAAATCAACCGGCCGCGCATTCTCCCGGAGCTTACTTCGGCTCATACCTGATGCTTTTGCTGCTGGGTATGTTTTATCTTTCCATTGGTTGCCTCACATCGGTGCTGACCCGGAACCAGATTATTGCGGCGATCATTTCGTTCTGCGCAATCACGCTGCTGTTTTTTCTCGGTCTCGTTCAGTTCATTCTGCTCGACGTAACTTCCGCGACGCGCGATTTGCTGGGCTACTTCTCCGCCATCGAACACATGGGGACGTTCTCACGGGGCATCATCGATACGCGGCCGATCGTTCTTTACCTGAGCATGACGATTGCGGTGCTGGTAATCACGTATCAAGCGTTCCAATCCCGAAAATGGAGGCTCTGATACATGGCTGATAAACCAAAGCGGGCGCCGACGCGCCGGAGAATGAAAATTGGCCGGGTCCGGATCGGTCTCAACGTTGTCGTCCAGATCGTATTGATCCTGTTTCTCGCTGCGATGGTGAATTCGTTCGCCTTCAAGCATTACGCGCGCTGGGATTTTTCACGCGATCAAAAATATGGGTTGTCGGACAAAACGAAGCGTTTCCTCGACACGCTCAAGGGCAAGATGCGCATCACGGTTTTCTTTGCGCCCAGCACGCCGATCACTGCGGACGTTCAGAATTTGCTGACAGAATATCAGTACGCCGGGAAAGGTAAGATCGACGTCGAGCAAATCGATCCCGAGCGGAATCTTTCCCGCGCCAAGGAGGTGTTCGACAAATACAAAGTCGTCACCGACGAAAGCCTTTTGGTACTCGATTACGACGGACGCAACAAAACAGTGAAAGCATCGGAAATGGCCGATGTTGACCAGAGCGGAATGGCGTTCGGCGAAGGTCCGCGCATCGCTGCATTCAAAGGCGAGCCAGCGATCACCAGCGCAATGATCGATCTGGTGGAAGGAAAAAAGAAGACGCTGGGTTACGTCAGCGGGCATAAGGAACCAGCGCTTTCGACACCGACCAGCCCGATCACGCTGCTGAAGACGTTCATCGAAAACGAAAACATTAAATTTCAAGACCTAAACCTTCTCGATCAGCCTGCAATCCCAGCCGACGTAAACGCGGTGATGATCATCGGGCTGCAATATGATTTTTCCGAGCGCGAAATGAAATTGCTGCGCGACTTTTGGGACAAACAGGGGCGAATCCTGGTGCTCCTTGATCCGGCAGCGAACACGCCCAGGCTGCGCGCCTTTCTCGACGAGCTGGGCGTGAAGGTAAACGATGACAGGCTGATGGTTTTTCTGCGTACGGGCATCCAGGAACTGGCGCTAACGAGAGATGTCCAGGCACATTTCCTTGGCGACAGTCCAGTCACGAAGCGGCTTGCCGATGTGCGGGCAATTTTTGTTGGCGGCACGTCTTCGCTCACACTGGACCCGAACCGAGGTCGCGCTGCCAACATCCGCTTGGAGCCGCTCATCCAAGCGGAAAAAGGTTACTTTGCCGAAACCGATTACAACACAGACAATCAGATAAAACTGCAGGCCGACGCCCAGAAAGCCGGCGATGTGCCGCTGACAATCGCTGCGGCAGCCGAAAAAGGCGGCAGCGGAGACACTCGTGTGCAGGTGAACTCGTCCCGGCTGGTCGCAGTTAGCAACGCTACGTTCGTTCAGGACAATGCAATCATGCAGGATCAGGCTGCCCTCGATTTTGTTTCCGGCGCCGTTAACTGGTTGCTGAGCCGTGAACAACTGATCGGTATCGCGCCGAAAATCCCGAAACCTCTTACGTTCAGTCTTGATCCGGAAGCACTGCGACAGCTGCGCTGGATCATTCTGATATTCATGCCGCTGATCCCCGCTGCGATCGGAACAGTGGTGTGGTGGCAACGCCGCGTCTGATATATGAACTGGAGGAACACGCTCATCCTGGCAATCATTGCGCTCGCAGGGGTCGCTTACTTCAGATTCTTCGAAATGAAGCGGCCGGGCACGGAAGAAGCCCGGCGTCAGGCCCAGAACATGGTCAATTTCGATCGAAGCAAGATCGACGCAATTATCATCCAAAACGGCGATCAAAAGATCGAGATACGGCGTCGCGACAACAAATGGCGACTGGAAACGCCTATCAAAGACCAGGCAGATGGCGCGTTAGTCGAGAGTTTGCTATCGGACTTGGAGAACTGGCAGAAGGAAGGAACGATCCCGGCGAAAGAGATTGACGCCGATAAAAGCAAACTGGCTGAGTACGGTCTGAACAAGCCAAAGCTCAAACTCAAATTGCTCGGGCATGATCGACCTCCGGAGATTTTATTCGGCAAAGACGCCGCAATGGAAGGCAGGATGTATATGCGGTTCCAGAATTCAAAGCAAACGTTTCTCGCCAGCCAATCGGTGAAGAAAGACATCGATAAAAAACCGGAAGAATTCCGGGACAGAAAATTGACCGACCTGAGTAATGCGCAGGTGCGCCGGGTGGTGTTGAAAACGCCTGCCGGAGAAATGGAACTGGAGAAAAAAGACACTCACTGGGACATCCTCAAACCGCTTCGCGCGCGTGCCGATGACCAGAAAGTCAACGACCTGCTTTCGCAGGTCACGTCCGCGCGCATTGGACAATTTGTCGCCGACGATCGCGGCGACCTGCGCCCTTATGGATTGGCGGAGCCGCGCGGGTCAATCACGCTGTTCGATCAGGAGCAAAAAAAAGATCAGAAAGTCGAGATCGGCGAGTCCATCAAAGTCTTCGGCCGGGAGGATAAAGGGCAGACGTTGCAAATCGGCACAGTGCCGGAGAAAGAAAAAGACCAGGTTTATGTGCGGTTCGCCCCTCGCGGGTCGGTTTACACATTGCCGAAAAAAATTGAAGAGCTCCTTAACGCAAAACCAGCCGATCTCCGCGATAATCATTTGGTTAGGATCGACACCGACATCCTCGATCGGATCACGGTCGATGCGCCAGGAAAAACCAAAACCGTTCTCGCACGTAAGGACGGAAATTGGACGATCCCCAGTCGAAACAATGCCGGGGCAGATTCAGGCGCAGTTCGGCGGCTGCTCGACACGCTGCAAAATGAGCGGGTAACGAAATTTGTGGAAGACGTCGCTTCCAATCTGTCGAAGTACGGCTTGGATAAACCGCAGCTGCAACTGACGTTCAGTTCGTTTGCCTCGGAGAACACGGCCGAAACCAAGGCCGGCGAGCAACCGTTCGCCACTATTGCCTTTGGGAAAGAAGAGGGCGACAACATTTATGCCCGTCTGACCGACGAACCGTTTGTCGTGACAGTTCGTCGGGGTTTGCTCGATCAGATTTCACCTGATCCCGTGCGATGGCAGGATTTGTCGATCTTCAAATTCAAGCCGGAACAGATTCATAGGCTAAGTGTCACCACTGACAAAGAGCTGTCGTTAGGACTGGATCAAAACAACCAGTGGCATTGGCTCAAAGGAAGCGGCGCAATCAATCAAGCCAATTTGCAATCGATGCTCACAACGTTATCCAACCTGTATGCCGTGCGCTGGCTCGGAGCGGCAACACCTCAGCAAGGGTTCGATAAACCACAGCTCGTGCTCAGCTTCACGACTCCCCCCGACAACAAGACATCACACAGACTGACCGTCGGCGCTCAAAACAACGACGGCACAATTTGCGCGCGCGTGGACGGACGCGACAGCACATTTACGATCAGCGGTTCCGACTTCAACAATTTGAAATTGCCGCTCGAGACGCAAGGCAACGCGTCGCCTTCACCAACAACGACCCCGACTCTGAGCGAAACGCCTTAATAGTTACCGCCTGGTTTTTTCGCGTGGTTTCGGCGATGGAGATTGGCGAGCGGCAGCGCCGCCTGTGCGGCTGACTAATTTGCCGGAGGCATCAAAGACGGAATAACCGGTTTGCCGGCCGGATGGATCGTAGCTGTAAACGATCTTGTTCAAAAGCGTGCCGTCGACTGCGCTTTGAGCTTCTTCCAGGATGCGACCTGCATCGTCGTACTTGTAGCGACTCTTGAGCCGAACGCGACCATCCGGGCCGGAAACTTCTCCGGTCGAGAAGCGGCCAGCGTTGTCGAGTTGATAACGAATCGTCTGGCGAACTTTGCCGTCCGGATCTGTTGTCGTAGCCACTGCTGTGTGCTGTGCGTTGTCGAAGTTGTAAACGGTGCGCGAGCCATCTGGATGCATTGACATCGTGACTCGCACCGCGTCAGTCGGAGCCTGGCCGAATGCTGTCGCGGCGCCGAAAATGAAAAGAGCCCACGCCAGCCCGGGCGCGAACCGGAAACGTTTCATGATTCCGACGAGCTTACGAATTTCGCTGGGGCGGCGCAACAGGACGTTCGTCAATGTCATCGGGGCAACAACCGGACTAGCCCTCATCTCTCCTCTCCCTTGCGCTTGGCCGACTCGCATGGGTTGTTTAAATTGACAGGCGGTCAATGAAGCCTCCAGCGTGCAATTTCTCCGCCCTAACGACCGACCTTTATGAGGTCACGATGGCGTGCGGTTACTTGAAAGCTGGCGTGAGCGATTACGAGGCGGCGTTTCACGTCACGTTTCGAGAAAACCCGTTTGGCGGGCAATTCACCGTCGCTTGCGGACTCGCGACTGCCATCGATTTCCTGCGCGGATTCCATTTCACCGATACTGAAGTCGCTTATCTTGCCTCGCAGCGCGGTAATGATGGCAAACCGCTGTTCGATACTGATTTTCTCGACTACCTCCGTCATCTACACCTCACCTGTGATGCTGATGCGTTACCGGAGGGAACGCTTGTTTTTCCAAACGAACCGCTGATCCGCGTATGCGGGCCAATTTCACAATGCCAGCTACTCGAGACGGCGCTGCTGAACATTTTCAATTTCCAAAGTCTGATTGCGACTAAGGCGGCGCGTGTCTGTTTGGCTGCTGACCATGATCCGGTGATCGAGTTCGGTCTCCGCCGATCGCAGGGAGTCGATGGTGGATTGACGGCAGCCCGTGCCGCTTACATCGGTGGCTGCGCCGGCACATCGAATTTGCAAGCCGGGCACCAATTCGGCATCCCGGTGAGTGGGACACAGGCGCACAGCTGGATCATGTTTTTCGAGAGTGAACGTGAGGCTTTCGAAGCTTATGCAAAAGCGATGCCTAACAACTGCATTTTTCTCGTCGACACCTATGACTCAGTAGACGGCATACGCCACGCAATCGAGACAGGTAGCGAACTGCGCAGACGAGGGCACGAGATGATCGGCGTGCGTCTGGATTCCGGCGACGGCGTCGCGTTGAGCATCAAAGCGCGCCGCATGCTGGATAAGGCAGGCTTTGCAAATGCAAAGATCGTCGGCTCAGGCAATCTCGACGAGTACATGATCACAGACTTGAAACAGCGCGGCGCGAAGATCGATGTCTGGGGCGTAGGAACAAGGCTTAGCACCGGTCAGCCGGATGGCGCTCTCGGTGTCATCTACAAACTCGGCGCTATCCGGCGCCCTGGTGGGGAATGGCAATACCGCATCAAACTTTCGGAAGAATCAGCGAAAACTTCGGTTCCAGGCTCATTGCAGGTCCGCCGGTTTTATCAGCCGGATGAGAGATTCATGGCGGATGCGATCTACGAAACTGATCACGGCGTTTCCGAGCCGTGCGAAATCGTGGATGTTGAAACAGCGGAAAAGACGGACATCCCCGCCAACATCGACTATTCCGATTTGCTGGTGCCAATCTTCCGGGACGGGAAGCTTGTTTATCAAGAGCCAAAGATCGAGACCTCGCGCGAGCACGCGCGTAAACAGCTCAGTTGCGCGCCTCCCGAGATTTTGCAGCTAAAGAATGCGACAGCTTACAAGATCGGCCTGGAACGATCATTGCATGACTTACGATCGAACTTGATCACGCGCACGAAGGAACAATTGAAATGAATGATTCATTTAGGGTCCGTCTGCTGCCTTTCCCTGTCTCCGAAAAGGGAATGTGTTTAGCGCCAAAGGCGCGGCATTCATCGCAAGCCTGGGGCATCGCCCCAGGATTTATGGTTCCCAAGCCACCAAGCGCTGAAAGCGCTAATCATTTCCCGCGCCATTGAAACGCGCCTTCAGCGCTGGTTTACGCGGCGAATTTGAATTCCTAGGGCCATGCCTTTTGGCGCTAAACGGATACTGAAACAAGGAGACGCGAACGAGATTGTAACAGGGGATCCCACACCCAATGAACGCACTAATTCTTGTCGATCTGCAGAATGATTTCTTGCCGGGCGGCGCCTTGGCGGTGCCTCACGGCGACGAAGTCGTTCCGCTGGCCAATGAATTGCAGCAAAAGTTTGAGCTCGTTGTTGCAACGCAAGATTGGCATCCATTCGACCACGGCAGTTTCGCCGTAAATCACCCAGGCAAAAAGCCCGGGGATCGCATCATTCTCGACGGAATCGAACAAATTCTATGGCCGGTCCATTGTGTTCAACATTCGCAGGGTGCCGAGTTCGCCCCGCTATTCGACACCAGCCGCATCGCTCACATTTTTCACAAGGGCACCGAGCGAAACATTGATAGTTACAGTACGTTTTTCGACAACGCCCATCGCCGCCACACCGGACTTGCTCATTACCTGGAGAAGCGCGGCATCAAAAACATCTACCTGATGGGCCTTGCCTTGGATTATTGCGTCAAATACAGCACGCTCGACGCGAGCCACCTTGGACTGAACACGTACGTGCTCGTCGACGGTTGCCGCGGCATTGAACTTGAGCCCGGTGACATCGATCGCGCACTGGACGAAATGAGGCGCGTGGGTGCGGTGCTTTTGAAGAGCAGCGATCTTTAACGGATAGCTCACGAGTAAACGAATTTGGCGCGGATAGAACGCGCCAAACCCATAGTCGTTCAGACCTCCGATGTCGTCGTAACACCGAGGAGCTTTTACTGCGGTATTCGTACCGCCGTTCCCCTGCTCACTCCGGGGGTGAGAGACCCATCGGGGCCGCTCTGGATAGTCCAAACCTGCTGTGCACCCGGCCCGACGTATATATTGAAAGTTGGGGCTATGCC